>DURG01000108.1 GCA_012837465.1 Propionibacterium sp.
CTGATCGTTGGTTGAGCCGACCACTCCCGAGGAACGAGGGCCGTGGTCGTGTCGAAACCGCCCAGACGTCCAAGTAGGCTGTCACCCATGGCTGCAAAGGGTTGGCTCGGGCTTCCGTTCTTCGGGCAAGATCCGCAGCCTGAGATCGTGTGCTGCACGCTGTCTGGCGGTGGTTCCCGGGCGAGCTTCCAGTTGGGCGCGCTCGACTACCTCTACCAGCACGACGAGCACTTCACCCCCACGATCTTCGTGGGCACCTCCGCGGGCTCGATCATCGCGTCTGCGCTCGCGCAGGGCAGCACCAACGACGAGCAGCACACGTACCTCAAACGGCTGCGCGCCATCTGGGACGGCATGCGCGAGCCCAGCGACATGTTCACCCCCCGCCCCTGGTACGCGACCCTCGAGAAGCAGGGCCCGACCCTCCTCGAGATCATGCGCCCTGAGCCGCCGAAGCCCCGGCAGCCGCTCCTGCAACTGCCCCAGTTGCCGCAACTCTCGTTCCGCCGCACGGGCCACACCCCGCCGGACCCGTCGTCGCCCGTGGCGCAGGAGTCGCCCGCGACGCCCGACCCTCTGGAGTTGGCCCTCCAGCCCGACGAGGAGATCCGCTCGGAATGGTCCCTCGCCTCGCTGGGCGCCGTCGCGGGCGCCCTGGGCAGGGTGAAGCTCGGCGAGCTCAACGCCGTCGCCATGGGCGTGGAGCGCACCCGCTCGATGTACCGTCCCGGCCCGGTGCTGGCCCAACTACTCGAGGACGAGATGTTCGTGCCGGAGCGCGTCGCTGCCTCCGGCATGACGCTGCGCATCGCGATGGTGGGCCTCGAATCAGGCGAGCTGCGCTACATGACGGACCAGGGCCAGCTCGTCGACCGCGACAACGAACCCTACGACGACACCCGCCACGATCTCTCCGTCGGGGTACTGGCCTCCTGCTCCATCCCAGCGGTGTTCCGCCCCGTGCCCATCGGCAACGAGACCTACGTCGACGGCGGGGCCAGGGAGAACCTGCCCGCCGAGCTGGCGATCGGCCACATGGGCGCGGCCCGCAACTACGTGGTCAGCTCGCAGAGCATGGGCCTGCAGCGCCGCCCGTCGATGGCGGATGCGGACCTGTTCGCCATCGTGATGCGCTCGACGGAGATCCTCATCGACGAGGCGGGCCGCGATGAGCTCGCCTATGCCCACTCCACGAAGGGCACCCACGTCATCTACCCGGAGCTCAGCGTGCATGACGCGATGACCGTGCATGCTGGGCTGCTCGACATCAACGCGGCCTACGGCTGGCTGCGCGCCGCCGAGGCGCACCTCGGGCTGGGCGCGGACCAGGAGGCTCGTCACCGCCGCATCATCGAACTGCGGATGCGCTGCCTGCAGGTGGAGGACGAGTACCTGGCGCTGGAGGAGCCCACCCGGCGCGACGTCCAACGCCTGCGCAGCCTCAAGGTGGAACTCCGCGACACGGTGCGCTCCGCCCACGGCACCCCGCTGCCTCCCGGGGCGACTCAATGGTGGCGGCAGTGGGAGAAGCACACGACGCAGCCCACGATCGAGCCACCCTGGATCGCCGCTTGACCCAGCCGGTGACCGCCCCGGAGGGTACCGTCGAGCCATGAGCACCCTCGTCCGTCGGTTGACGCTGATCCTCGCCATTCCACTCCTGCTCGTCCTGACGTCGTGCATCCGCATGACGATGGACATCGACATCGACAGCCCCGAGCGCATCGACGTGAAGGCCGACATCGGCATGCAGAACGCCGCCGCCAAGGAGATGGGCGGCGAGCTGCCGGACTTCTGCGAGGAGGCCGGCCTCAGCGGCGAGCTGGACGGCGCCACGACCGAGCCCTACTCCGACGAGGGTGACGCCGGCTACACCGGCTGCCGCGTCGAGGGCACCAACACCCTTGCCGAGATGAGCAGCAGCGGCGGCCCCGGCCTGAAGCTCGAGGACGGAATCTGGACCTTCGAGATGGAGGGTGGCGATGCCGACGCCGAGGGCATGAGCGCCAACATGGTCAGCGACTTCCGCATCAGCGTGACGTTCCCCGGCGAGGTCCTCACCCACAACGGCACGTCCACCGTGGAGGGCACCACCGTGACGTGGAGCAACGCCAGCGACCTGTTGTCCTCCGGGGGTCTGCACGCCACCGCCCGCGACTCAGGGGGCGCAGGGGGCCTCACCTGGCTCTGGATCGTGCTCGGGGTGCTCGCGCTGGCCGCGATCGGCGCGGGGATCTGGTTCGCGACGAGGAAGAAGCCCCAGCCTGCGGCCCCGCCGTACCCCGGCCAGCCGTACCCGCCCCAAGGCCATCCTGGGAGCCAGACCCCGCCTCCGTACCCGCCGAACCAGCCGCCGCACTGGCCAGGCCCGGTCCAGCCCGGGCAGGAGCCCCACCAGCCGGGCTTCCAGCCGCCACGTCAGGGGCCTGATGGCCCTCCGCCCGGCGGCACCACCCCCCGGAGCTAGACCCGGCGGCGAGCGGCCTCGGCCTCGGCGCGCGCCAAGCCTCCGTGCTCGAGGCCGGCCAGAGCGGTCTCTCCCGTCCAGACCTCGCGGCCGTTGCGTCTGACGCGGACCTCGAGGTGCCCGGCCAGGTGCTCCAGCGCGCCGGGCGTGCCGCGCCGTTCATCGACGAGCGGCACCGGGAGCACGAGCGCGTCGCCCAGTGGCGCGTGGGCGTCGACCTCGACGTCCCAGCGGGGCGAGCGACCACGGAGGTGCCAGCGGGAGTCGCTCACCGTCGCCTCGACCGGTGACGTGCCGGGGTTGCCCAGCCGGAGCACGGTGCCGTCGGGAAGGCGCACGACCAGTCCTGTGACCTCGGTGCGGATGGGCCCGGCGTAGACCTCGCCGCCGGCGAAGGCGATGCAGGCCTGCTCGTCCGCGAAGCCCTGCGCCTGGCCCCACCACCAGGAATCGGGGAAGCCGGCGCGACCCCAGTTCTTCTCCCCGTAGACGGAGGCACCCGAGAGATCCCAGCGCTCGCCGCCGATGATCGCGGCACCGGAGACCTGCCCGCCGAGGAGCCAGGGGTGCCAGTACTGGTTGAGCGCTGGCACGGTCTGGAAGTAGCTCGAGCCGCCGAAGGCGCGGTGCGGCCAGCTCTGGAGGTCGTGCAGCGTCACGTCGAGGCGGGCATCCGGGCCGAGGTCGACGGCGACCCTGCCGTCGTCGCCGAAGAAGCTGCCGTTGTCGGTGCGGGCCCCCAGCCCGGCGCGTCGGGTGCGGGCGCCCTCGAACACGTCGTAGCGCCAGAATCCGTCCGAGCCGCCCAGCCCGCACAGGGCCCAAGGGCCCTCGGGGGTCTGCTGGACGCCGATCAGCGCGATGACCGCACGGCCGTCCTCGACGTTGGTGAAGCGCCAGAAGTACCCCTCCATCGCCACGCCGTGGGCGTGCTCGGGGTTGCCGAAGGGCAGGTCAGCGCCTGTTTGCCGGTAGGCGGAGAGGAGATCGAACATCAACCCAACTTAGGGGATGTGGGGAGGAGGTGGTGCCCCCAGCGGGGATCGAACCCGCGACCCATGGATTAAAAGTCCACTGCTCTGCCAGCTGAGCTATAGGGGCCTCAACAGGATAGCGCGCCCCGGTCGTGGCACGCTTGTCACATGCCCTCCTGGCTCTGGTTCGTCATCGTCGTGGCCGTCGGCCTGATCCTGCTGGCCGGTGCAGTGCTGCTCGAC
>DURG01000109.1 GCA_012837465.1 Propionibacterium sp.
AATCGGGGCCGCACTGCCACAGCGCGGTGCGGCCCCTTTTCGCGCCCAGACGCCGTCAACCCCCTAGAGTCAACCCAAACACCGCAACGAAGCGAAGGTAGATCAACTGTGAGCAAATCGCCTGATCAAGCGCCGACGCTCTCCCACGCGCGCGACTTCACGCGCCCGGGCTTCTACGTGAAGCTCGTCCTGATGATGCTGGTCAACGCCCTCGGGCTCTACGGCATCCTGGCCAGCTACGGCCAGCAGGAGTGGGGAGTCCTGGTATTCCTCGTCCTGGCCCTCATCGTCGTCGACTACGTGTACTTCTCGAAGCGGGCCGTGCCCGCGAAGTACCTCGTCCCGGGGCTCCTCTTCCTGATCGTGTTCCAGATCTACGTCATGGCCAACACGGCCTACGTGGCGTTCACCAACTACGGTGACGGCCACAACGACGCCAAGGAACCCGCGATCACCCAGATCATGAAGACCTCGGACCGTCGTGTCGAGGGCACCCAGACCTACCCGGTCACCGTGCTCGACCGGGACGGCGAAGTGGCCTTCGCCATCATCCAGGACGGCTCCGTCATGGCCGGCGACGCTGAGACGCCCCTCGAATCGGTCGAGGCCGAGGTCCTCGACGGCCGGATCCACGCCGTCGACGGGGCGGAAGTCCTGCCGCTGGCGCAGATCCAGCAGCGCCAGCGCGAGGTCCTCGACCTGCGCGTGTCGATGACCGATGACCCCGACGACGGCTGGCTGCGCACCGACAACGCCACCATGGCCTACGTCGCCAAGTCGCTGCTCAGCTACGACGAGGCCAGCGACTCGTTCACCAACGCCGAGGGCAAGGTCTTCACGGCCGACGAGAGCCGCGGCCTGTTCGTCGCCGAAGACGGCCAGACGCTCAGCCCGGGCTGGCGCGTCAGCGTGGGCTTCGACAACTTCAAGACCATGTTCACCGATTCGCGACTGGCGGGCCCGTTCCTGTCGGCGCTCGGTTGGACCTTCGCCTTCGCGATCCTCTCGGTGCTGACCACCTTCGCGTTCGGCCTGCTGCTGGCAGTGGTGTTCAACGATCCGCGGATCAAGGGCCGCACCCTCTACCGGGCGCTGTTCATCCTCCCGTACGCCTTCCCGGGCTTCCTCGCCGCGCTGGTGTGGCGGGGCATGTTGAACACCGATTTCGGCTTCATCAACCAGGTGCTGCTGATGGGCGCCGACGTGCCCTGGCTGACCGACGGGCTGATGGCCAAGCTGGCCATCCTCGGCGTCAACCTCTGGCTGGGCTTCCCCTACATGTTCCTGGTGACCACCGGTGCCCTGCAGGCGATCCCGGGGGAGCTCACCGAGGCCGGCATCATGGACGGCGCCGGGCCGCTGCGTCGCTTCTGGTCGATCACGCTGCCGCTCCTGATGGTCTCGGTGGCGCCGCTGCTGATCGCGAGCTTCGCGTTCAACTTCAACAACTTCTCGCTGATCTACATGTTGACGGGCGGTGGGCCCAACTATCCGGGCGCGCCGTGGCCCATCGGTGAGACCGACATCCTGATCTCGATGGTCTACGCCATCGCGTTCGAGGGTGGCAACCGGATGTTCGGCCTGGCCAGCGCGATGTCGATCCTCATCTTCGTGGTGGTGGGCTTCATCTCGTGGCTCGGCTTCCGTCAGACCCGCAAGCTTGAGGAGATCATGTGATGGCCAGGAAGCTAGCCAACGGTGACAACGACACCCGCCTCCGTGGCGGCCGCTGGTGGGCGCAGGTGGGCTGGAAGCACATCTTCGCGCTGCTGGTGATCGTCTACTGCCTCTTCCCGATCCTGTACGTGCTGAGCGCCTCCCTCAACCCGGGCGGCACGTTGACCGGTTCGAACCGCCTGTTCCAGGCGTTCACCGGCCAGCACTACGCGCGTCTGATGGAGACGGATTTCCCCAAGTGGATGCTGAACTCCTTCTACGTCAGCTCCGTGACCGCCGTGGGCACCGTGCTCATGGGTGCGGCCGCGGCCTACGCCTTCAGCCGGTTCCGGTTCAAGGGGCGTCGCGGTGGCCTCACCGCGCTGCTGATCATCCAGATGTTCCCGCAGATGCTGGCCTTCATCGCCATCTTCCTGCTGGCGCTGACCCTGGGCGAGATCTTCCCGGTGCTCGGCATCGGCTCGCACCTGCAGCTCATCGCCGTCTACCTGGGCGGCGCGCTGGGCGCCAACACGTTCCTGATGTACGGCTTCTTCAACACCATTCCGATGGACCTCGATGAGGCGGCCAAGATCGACGGCGCGACGCACGCCCAGATCTTCTGGGGCATGATCATGCGGCTGGTGACCCCCATCCTCGCGGTGGTGGGCCTGCTGAGCTTCGTCGGCTCGTACGGCGAGTTCATCCTGGCCAAGATCATCCTGGCCCGCCCGGAGAACTACACGCTGGCCGTCGGCCTGTACGTGTGGGGTTCCGACGAGCGCAACGCGCCGTGGGGCCTGTTCGCCGCCGGCGCCGTGCTGGCCGCGATCCCGATCATCCTGCTGTTCATGTACCTGCAGAAGTACATCGTCTCCGGCCTCACGGCCGGCGGCGTCAAGGGCTGATCCCAGACATGCCGACAGCGGCGGTTCCCCGGGTGGGGAGCCGCCGCTGTTGCGTGTGTGGGGTGGGCGTGGGCGGGGTTCAGCCCGCAGTGGTCAGCGTGGCTTGGCACACGCGCGGGCCGACGTGGATGGGGCCCACCTGGATGTCCGAGCCGTCCACGAAGCCCTCCATGAGGCCCTGGTGGATGGCGCACACCAGCGGCAGCTGCTCCTCGGCGATGACATCGCGGAACGGGCACCGGGTGAAGGTGAGCTGGCCGCCGGTCTCCATGACACCGAACCCTCGTCGGGCCAACCGTTCCAGCACCGTGTCGACGCCGGGCTCGACCTCCCCGCGGGTGGTGCTGCCCCAGCTGAAGCCCGCGGCGCGGGCGCGCTGGGCCGCGTCCTCGCTGGGTGCGACGAACTCGCTCAGGAGCACGTTGGTCAGCTCCGACAGGTGCGCGTTGCCGATGGTGGGGGATTCGTCGGTGGCGGAATACAGCAGCGGCGGGCGGCCGGTGCGGCCGCTGGGCTCCGTGGAGCGCTCCGCGTAGCCGGCCTCGACGAGCGCGTCGAGGTGGAACCGCGCCGAGTTCTTGTGCAGCTCCAGCTCGTCGGCGACTGCTTCCACGGTGAGGGGCTTGGAGGTCGACTGCAGGAGCGACAGCACGCGGGTGCGGGTCGGTCCTAGTCCATGCATTTGTCCATTTAAACACAGGGCTTCCGGTCTTCCGTAACCGGGGTTTCCCAAGGGCCCGAAACGGAAATATCACAGTGTTCTTGATGGGCATCAAGCAAAACTGACGTTCTTCCGAAGAATTCAGAGTTTCACGAGTGCGTCGGCGGCCACCTGTGCTGTACTCGCAGGAGACCCAGAGTGGAGTGAGAAATGAACCCGGATTTTCCGTTTTGGCTGAGGGCGTCCCACCTCATCAACTTCGTCCTGATCGGCATGCTGCTGAGGTCGGGCTGGGAGATGCTCAGTTCCCTGCCCAGGCTGTGGTGGCGCAAGGACTGCGCACCCGGCACCGAGTGGCTGCGCTTCACCAAACGCAAGCTGCCCAAGGAGGAGGGCGTCTACACCTCCCTCATGGATGAGAAGTCGCTCTCGCCGCTGGTCGCCCTGCCAGGCCGCGAGAACATCGGCCTCGGCCGCCACTGGCACGGCTTCTCCGTGATGCTGTGGGTGCTCAACGGCGTCGTCTACGTGACGCTGCTGTTCGCCACCGGCCTGTGGCGCCGCATCATCCCGACGTCGTGGGACGTGTTCCCGCAGGCATGGGAGTCGATGAAGATCTACGCCGGCTTCGGCGTGCCGGACATCTCGCACTACACGCCCTATGACCCGCTGCAGATGCTCACCTACACCGCGGTCATCTTCATCCTGGCCCCACTGTTCATCCTCACCGGCATCGCCATGGCGCCGGCCATCCGCTCGCGCTACCCGTGGTACGTGAAGTTCTGGGGCGGCCACCAGGGCGCCCGCTCGCTGCACTTCATCTTCATGGTGCTGATGTCCGGCTTCATCGTGATGCACGTCGGCCTGGTCTTCCTGGTGCACCGCGAGCACAACCTCGTCCACATGGTCTTCGGCGACGTCGACACCGCCCGCTACGCGCAGGCCTTCGTCATCATCATCGCCGTGATCGTGGCCGTCGTCCTCTTCTGGATCGGCCTGAGCTACTGGACCCTGGCGGACCGCCCGCGTGCCCACAAGTTCCTCGTGAACTTCACCGAGGTCGGCCGCAAGATCTTCCTCAACTGGATGCGCCCGCGCAACTCGCGCCTCGACACCTACACCGACGACGACATCTCCGAGTTCCACTGGACCAACGGCCTGCCGCCCACCGACGAGGAGTCGCCCGAGTGGATCGCTGCCCGTGAGAAGGGTTGGGAGGGCTACACCGTCACGATCATGGACGACACCGGCTCCGGCAAGGAGAAGGTGCTCACGATCGAGGACCTCAAGGCCCTGCCGCAGCAGTCCTACGTCGCCACCCACACGTGCATGCAGGGCTGGTCTGCCACCTCGCGCTGGACGGGCGTCAAGCTCACCGACCTCATGGGGTTGCTCGGCGACAAGCCGGCCGACGCCAACTACGTGCTGGTCGACTCCTACGGCCTGGCGCAGAAGATGATCGACGACCGGCCGCGCGAGCCGTTCTACGCCGTCATCGACCTCGACACGTTCGCCGAGGAGGACACGATCCTCGCCTACGAGCGCAACGGCAAGCCCATCCCGGACTACCTGGGTGCCCCGGCGCGCGTGCGCGTCGAGTCGAACCACGGCTACAAGCACGTCAAGTGGGTCAAGACCATCCGCTGGATCAAGGACTATGCTGACTACGGCGATGGCCGTGGCGGCACCCGCGAGGACTCCGCCCTCCAGGCGCTGAACGGACGTATCTGATGCAAGAGGAAGTGCCCATGGCCGACATTGATTCCACCCGGTTCCGCGTCGCGGGGGTGCGCACCACCCAGGAGGTCAAGACCGCCCTCCAGTCGCTCTACGACGTGTTCGCGGACCAGGGGATGGGCCAGGCGACCTTCGAGGTCACCGACGGCGCCGAGGCCGCTGACCTGTGGGTCAAGCACAAGGCCGACGTCGTGCCCGATCGCGAGGTCATTCGCAAGGCGCTGGCGAGCGCCGGCGACTTCCGGCTCCTCGACGACTGACCCCGACACCACGACGGCCCCCAGCCCACCCGGGCTGGGGGCCGTCGCGTGGGTCAGGCGGGGGCCGTCGCGCGGCGGCCCGAGGCGACGTAGACCACGGCGCCGCCTGCCACCCACACCGCGAGGGCGATCAGTTCCAACGTGCCCAGGCGGCTGCTGGAGGTGGGCCAGAACAGCAGGGAGAGGAAGCCGACGGCGCACAGGGCGCCGATGCCGGACATGACGCGTGCGCGGGCGCGATCCGTGGCCTGCACGGAGATCAGGCAGGTGTAGAGGTAGGCCACCGCCGTCAGCGCGGAGCACATGTTGACGATGTAGTTGACCACCTCGCGCCCCGCCCAGGGCGCAACGAGGCTGATCGCCAGCACGAACCAGACCGCCCGGTGGAACACGCCCACGTCGTTGCGCTGCGCGAAGCGGGGGGCCAGGAAGCGGTGCTCGGCGAGCGAGGCGATGAGCTTCGACGAGGCGAGCGTGAACGCGTTGATGCCGCCCAGCACGGCCCCGGCCAGGGCGATGATCAGCGCGGCCAGGCCCACCGGGCCCAGGGCGGACTGGACGGCGGCACCCGTCGGCCAGGTGACCGCGTCGACCTGGTCCGGCCGGAAGACCAGGCCGGTGAGCATGTTGAGCACCGCGTACAGCAGGGCGCCGACGGCGATGCCGATGATCGCGAGCCTGGTGGCCCGATGGGGTTCGAAGCCCAGGTCCCTGGCCACCTGCGGGATCACGTCGAAGCCCACGAACAGGAAGGGCACGATCGCGACCACGCTGCCGACGCGGGCCCACGAGACGCTCCAGCCGTCGACGTAGGTGGCGGTGAAGGGCCCCAGGTCGACGACGAACAGCATCAGGAGGAAGATGCTGACCACGTTGACGACGAGGAACACCACCAGCAGGTTCTGCGTGCGGGAGCTGCCGCGCAGCCCGCGCACGTTGAGCCAGGCGAAGGCGATCATGATCGCGCTGGCGATGGCCACGTCGGAGGCGTGGACGGGGTAGCCGGCCAGCGAATACAGGTAGCCGACCGAGACCGCGTCGCCGAAGATGCGCTTGAGGACGAGCACGAAGGCCGTGCCGTTGAGGCCGACGAGGCTGATGTAGGCCAGCAGCAGGGACCAGCCGACGATGAAGCCGTGGCCGCGCCCCAACCGCTCGTGGGCGTAGCTGAACTCGCCGCCCTCGTCCGCGTGGAGGCGCATCATCACGTGGTAGCCGGCCTGGATGAAGATCACCATGCCGGCGCCGATGGCCAGCCCCAGGGCGGTGTCGATGACGCCGGAGGCCCGGAGGAAGCGGGAGCCGGGGAGCGTGAAGGACCCCCAGCCGATGATGGACCCGACGACCAGGGCGATGACGTCGATGCGGCGCAGCCGGTGCATCAGGCGGTGGCGCCCGTCCTCGCGGCCTTGTCGTGCGGCCTCAGGTAGGCGGCCCAGTAGTAGATCGCAACGAGGACGGAGCCGCCGACGATGTTGCCCAGGGTGACGGGCACGAGGTTGTTCAGGAAGAAGGCCTGCACGGTGAGTTCGCTGAACATGTCCGGCGTGAGGCCGAGGTCCTGCACGGCCTGCGAGCCCCAGAACCGCTCGCCGCCGAAGTTCTTGACGATGAGGCCCATGGGGATCATGAACATGTTGGCCACCGAGTGCTCGAAGCCGGTGGAGACGAACAGCGCGATGGGGCCGGTGATGGCCAGCAGCTTGTCCGCGAGGGAGCGGCCGGCGTTGGAGGTGTAGATCGCCAGGCAGACCGCGAGGTTGGCGAGGATGCCCAGCACGAACGCCTGCACCCAGGTGTGGGAGACCTTCGCCAGCGCGCTGTTGAGCGTCACCGCACCCCAGGCGCCGTTGCCCTGCAGGTGCGTGCCGCCCAGGTAGACCAGCGTGGCCAGGCCGACGGCGCCGATGATGTTGCCGATGTAGACCGTCACCCAGTGGCTGATCCACTGTGCGCCGGTCAGCTTCTTCCGGATGAGCGGCACCACCGACATCGTCGTGGAGGTGAACAGGTCCCCGCCGGTGAGGGCGACGAGCACCAGGCCGACGGAGAACACGAGGCCGCCGACCACCTTCGTCGCGCCGTACCACTCGACGGCACCCGCGCCCATCTGCGACGTGGTGAAGAAGATGAAGCCCAGGCCGATGAACGCGCCGCCCGACAGCGACAGCAGGAACATCTCGAAGCGGCCCTTCTTGGCCTTGCCGATCAGCAACTCCTCGTTGACGCCGGGGATGGCCGCAGGGGCAACCATGTTCAGCTTGGTGGCGATCTGATCCATCAGGCGGTTCCGCCCTCTCATCCGTGGGCTCCGTTGCCCTGACCATTTTCCAATGATTTCGTGCTTATGGTAGCAACCCCGTTACGGTTGTCTTGTCCGGGGGAGGTACCATGCCCATCATGTTGCTGGACGGGTTCGGTCGTGTCGCGCGTGACCTGCGCGTGTCGCTCACCGACCGCTGCAATCTCCGCTGCACCTACTGCATGCCTGCGGAGGGGCTCACGTGGCAGCCGGTGGAGGAGACCCTCACCGACGACGAGATGGCCCGCGTCATCCGCATCGCCGTCGAACGCCTGGGCATCACCAAGATCCGCTTCACCGGCGGCGAGCCGCTGCTGCGCGGCGGGCTCGAAGGGATCATCGCGTCGGCCGCGGCGCTCGAGCCCCGCCCGGAGCTGGCGCTGACCACCAACGGCCTGGGCCTGGACAAGCGCGTCGACGCGCTCGTCGAGGCTGGCCTGGACCGCGTCAACATCTCCCTCGACTCCCTGGACCGCCAGCGCTATGCCCGACTCGCGCGCCGGGACCGCCTCGACGACGTGCTCAAGGGCATCGCGGCGGCGGACCGGGCCGGCCTGCGCCCGGTCAAGGTCAACTCCGTGATCATGCGCGGCGTCAACGAGGTGGACGTCGTGCCGCTGGCGCAGTTCTGCCTCGAGCGCGGCTACGAACTGCGCTTCATCGAACAGATGCCGCTCGGCCCCCACGGCGAATGGGACCGCGAGTCCATGGTCACCGCCGAGGAGATCCTCGCCCCGCTGAACGAGCGCTACCGCCTCAGCCCCGCCGAGGAGGCCCGCGGTGCGGCCCCCGCGCAACTGTGGTCCGTCGCGCCCGACGCCACCCAGCCCGGCGGCAGCCTCGGCGTCA
>DURG01000110.1 GCA_012837465.1 Propionibacterium sp.
AGCATCGCAACGGCCAGCTGTGAGCTGATGGTCCACGGTTCGCCCTGATGCATGTAGAAGCGGCGGTTGCTTCCTCCAGGTGCTAGCCGCGTCCGCCAGGAGAAGGTTGTCCACGATTCTGTGGAGGTACTTCGAGCGTGACGGACCAACGACACCTCGATCCCGTTGGTGTCCACTTCATCGACTCTGAAGTCCGCCTCGCTGTAACCCATGACATCACCTCTCGAGTTGACCTATCACCCGTCGAGAGCCAAGCGCCCTCAGTCGCGTTCCCGCTGGCTCCCCACATCTGGATTCGCCGCCGTTCGGCCAGAGTCAAGCTCACCTCAGACCATCGTAGGCATATTCTGCCCCACGATTGCCCCGGCCGGACTGAACCGCCCTGCGTTAGTCCACCACGGACCCCAGCGCGCCTGCGCGCAGCAGCGCTCGGGTGTGCTCGTTGAGGAGCACGCCGTCGGGGTCGACGGCAGCCCGCGCGGCGCAGAAGTCCTCGAAGCGGGGGTACAACTGAGCCAGCCGGTCCGCGGTGAGCGTGTGCTCCTTCCCCCAGTGCGGGCGGCCGACATAGGCCCGGAACACGGGTTCGACGGCCGCCAACAGCGGGGCAAACCGCTCGCGGTGGTAACGGTGCACCGCGACGTAGACGCTCTCGCGGCCCGAGGCGCTGCCCAACCACGTGTCGTCGGCAGCCGCGGTGCGCACCTCCATCGGGAAGGTGACCTGCTCGCCGGAGGCGACGATGGCGCGCTCCACCTCGCGGACCACCTCGCCGAAGATCTCGAGCGGCATCGCGTACTCGGTCTCGCGGAACCGCACCCGACGAGGGGCGACGAACACGCGGTGCGACGCGTCGGAGTAGGTGCGCCCGGCCATGAGCCGCGACCCAATGCCCCGGATGGGCCGCGCCAGGGCGCCGACGCGGGAGGCCGCCGCATCCATCGCGCCGAACACGACGTTGCCGAGGAACTCGCGGTTGACGAGCCTGTCGGCGCGGGTCATCGGGCTGACCGGGTCGCTGTCGCGGAACTGACGCAACTGCTTGACGGTGGCGCGCGGGGTGCCGGGGAACCAGAAGAACTCGAGGTGGTCGGCGGCACGGGAGCGCTCGAGATAGGAGTCGAGGACGTGCTCGATGGGCTCGGTGGTCTCGACGCACTCCAGGTTGAAGGCCGGGACGCAGCGCAGGGACACCGCCGTGACCACCCCCATGACGCCCAGCCCCACCCGGGCGGCCTGGAATGTCTCGTCGTTGTCCGAGCGCTCCCGCACGGAGCCGTCGGGGAGGGCAAGGCGCAGGCCGGTGACGATGCCCGAGTAACCGGTGAAGCCCAGGCCGGTGCCGTGGGTGCCGGTGGAGATGGCGCCGGCGATGGTCTGGGCGTCGATGTCGCCCATGTTCGGCAGGGCCAGCCCGAAGGGGGCGAGCAGGCCGGCGATGTCGCGGATCCGGGTGCCGCCCAGCAGAGTGACGTCGCCGGTGAACGGGTTGGCCGAGACCAGCCCGCTCAGTTTCTCGAGCGAGAGCAGCATGTCGTCGGTTGCCACCAACGGGGTGAACGAGTGGCCGGCCCCCACCGGGCGCACGCGTCTGCCCCGCTCGGCGGCGGCGCGCAGGATGCTCGCGACCTCCACCTCGGTCTGTGGCTTGGCAATCTCGGCGGGCGAGATCCGCACGGCCCCACTCCAGTTGCGCCATTTCACAGCGTCGTCACTCCTTCCCCGCGGTAGGTGGGCCACTCGTCGACCACCCTGAGTTCGCCGTCGGCCCTCCGCACGACGGCGTAGCGCTCCACCCGCTCGGCCAGTTCGCCGGCCTTCGCGTGTCGGAACCACACGGTGTCACCGACGGCGAGCCCGGCCGCTGCGGGGCCGACGACGGGAGTCTGCACCTCACCGGCGGCCTCGTCGGGCGCGTACTTCAACCCCTGCGGCCAAGCGATCAGTGGGAGGCGGTCGCGGCCCGGCGGGCCAGAGGCGATCCAACCGCCGCCGAGCACGGTGGCGACCAGCGGCGCGGGCCGGCGCACGACGTCGAGGCCGAAGTGCAGCGCCGGCTCGGGACGGAAGCTTCGATAGCCGTCGAACAGGGCGGGGCCGACGATGCCGGAGCCCGCCGCGACCTCGGTGACCGCCGGCTCGGCGCACGTCCCCTCAATGGAGCCGGTACCGCCGCCGTTGACGAACTCCAACTCCGCGACCTCGCGGACCGCCTCCACCGCCGCAGCGCGTCGGGTCGCCAGTTCACGGGACGAGCGCACCTTCATCTGACGCACGGCCTGCCGGTAGGCGCTGCGGCCGACATCCGCGACCCCGGCGATCTGACCCTCGTAGGCCATGATCCCCACCAGCCGGAAGCCGGGGCGCGCGACGGTGGCGCGGGCGAGTTCAGCCAGCCCCTCGGCGGTTCGGATGGGAGAGCGCAGGGCGCCGAAGCGCAGGCGGCGCAGGGGTGCGTAGGCGGCGTCGAGCTCGAGCGCGACGCGGATCTCGGGGTGGCCGGGGGCGGCGGCGTCGATGAGGTCGAGGTGCTGAGTGGAGTCGACCATGAGCGTGATCGCGGCACGGGCCCGGTCGTCGGCGGCCAGGCGTTGGAGCGCCGCGTGATCCGCCGTCGGATAGGCGACGACGAGGTCGGTGTGGCCGTGGCCCGCCAGCCAGAGGGCCTCGGGGAGGGTGAACGCCAGGATCCCGGCGAACCCGTCGGCGGCGAGGGAGTGGTCGAGGAGGCGGCGGACGCGCAGCGACTTGGAGGCCACGCGGATGGGCTTGCCGGCGG
>DURG01000111.1 GCA_012837465.1 Propionibacterium sp.
GGCCCGGCATCCAGCCGGGCCGCCGCCTTCTCGTCTCAGGGGTTGACCAGCCCGGTCATGTCGCGGCCGAGGAGGTCGAAGTAGCGGGCCTCGCCCTCGCAGTCGACCCGCACCACGGCGTCGCTGCGGCCGGTGCTGCGGTCGATCACGACGTCGCACGCCTCCGATGGATCCACCTGCGCGTCGGCGATCACCATCGCCAAGATGGCGGGCTCGATCAGTTGGGGATCGAAGGTCTCCAGCGCAGGGGTCTCGCCGCGCCGGGTCTCGAACATGGGCAGCCCTGCGAGTCGGCTGCGGTTCACGGTGACGCCGGGCTCCTGGCCGGGGAGGTCCACCCAATAGCCACGGGTGGCGTTGAAGCCGACGGCGTACGCCTCGGTGCTGGCCCCGATGACTTCGTCCAGGCCTGCGGTGAGATCTGCGACGCTCGTGTAGCCCAACTCGGCCACGGCGGTGCCGTCAGGCCGGAAGAACACCGTCGTCGACTCCGGGCGCGACGTGATGGTCATCAGCACCTGGCCCTCGCGGTACTCGACGACCTGGAGCACGAGTTCGCCGCGCACGCCGCGCAGGTCAGCGACGTCGAACATGCGAGCCGCCGAGCCCAGCGGGAAGTCAGCCGGGTCGAACGTGGTCTGCTCGAGGTACTGGATGTCGGACTCCACACGGGCGATCTCGTCCTCGAACCAGCGGTAGCTCACCACTTGGGCGTTGGGCAGCAGGACTTCGAGGGTCGTCTGCGTGGTGGTGAGGTCGAGCTTGAGGGCCGGGAGGCCGGCGGCGACGCGGTGGAGTTCGGCGACCACCACGTCGGCGTGCTCCAGCAGGGGCCCCGGGACGGGAAACGACAGGGGGAGTTCAGCATCGGGCACGGGAGTGGCGGTCATCGTCGGCGACGGCTGGGCGGGGGAGGGGGTGACCGGCTCGCTGGCCACGGGCGGCGGCATCGGATCCGGCTTGGGCTCACCGCCCGGTGACAAGGGCGTGCACCCGCTCAGGAGGACGGCAGCCACCGCAGCGGCGGCCAGCGATCTCCTCATCGGGCCAGTGTAGGTCCCCCTCGGGTCGCGGGCGACAGTGGGCAGCAGCGCCCTTCGAAGGAGGCTATTCCTCCGTGGCGACGGCGCGGTCGACGAAGTACGAGTCGTCCATCGCCGGATCCGGCGCGATGGGGATGTACTGGCGGCGCACGCGTGCCTCGCCCCACTCGCGCGACTCCACTGCCTCGCGGGCCTCGTTCACGGCGTCGCACTGGATCTGGTTGAGGTAGAACTCGATCTGTTCGACGGCGCGGTCCGCGCGGGTGAACGCCTCGGGATCCTCACCCTCGGCACTCGACGAGACCAGGCGGTCGACGGCGCGCTGCACGGTTGCGCGGCGCACGCGACGCTTGGACTTGGGCAGCAGGTCGATGCGGCCGTCCTCGGAGACGATGATGACCATCGCCCCCTTGCCGGCACCTGCGAGGTAGCGGATGGCTGAGCCGAAGCGGGCGCCGCGGGCCGGGTCGCCGGTGCCGGTGGCGAGGCCGTCGAGGATGACGCCGACGGCGTGGCAGCGCCCGTCGGGGGAGACGAGTACGGCGCCATCGATGCTGGTGGCCGCCTCGAGCGCCCGGTCCGACAGGCGGGTGGGGGTGATGGCGTAGCCCTGGGGCAGGAGGCGGGCGGCCTCCTCATCGGCCTCGGGGTGGACGACGAGCATGGTGCCGTGGGCCTGCTGCGAGCAGGCGACGGCGATGCGCCAGAGGATGCGCGCATTCCGGGCCGACACGTTCGGGAAGACGCGGTCCACCGTCACGGCGAACTCGTCCTCGTCGAGGAGGTCGCGCGGCATGGTCGGGATGCCGTTGTCGACGCGTAGGAACGGCACGTCCTCGTCCCAGAGCTCCCACGAGCCGTCGCCGGAGATGCGCACCTCGTAGGTGTGCCCGCGCTCCGCTTGTTCGATCGAGCCCAGGCCGTAGACCTCGCGCCCGTCGCACAGGAGGTGGAGGCCGGGCCCCGAGAGCTCCAGGATCTTGCGGAGGCCACGCGTCCGGCCGATGGGGACGGGATGCTCCAGCGAGATGATGCGGGTGACCGTCTCGTCCTCGGCAGGCACGAGCAGCAGGGTGCCCTTGCCGGCGCGTCCCTCGTAGCGGGTGGCGGCGACGGCGTCGAAGGCCTGCATGGCGCCGAACGCGTGGTCCTGGCCGGTGCGGGCCACGACGGCCGAGACGAAGGAATCCGCGGCGGCGCGCAGCACCGCCTCGGTGTCGGCGCGCACGATGTGGCCGGGGACCTGGCGGTCGAGTTCGCGGGAGGCGACGTCGAGCACGGTCGTGACCACGGCCTCCTGGAAGGAGCGGGCGGTGAGGAACGCGTCGTCGGCGTCGTCGTCGAGTTGGGGCAGTTCCTGCCACTGGTCCGCCTGGAGGGCCAGGACGGGGAAGGCCATGTGTTCGCCGATGGTGACGCCGAGGCCCACGAAGTGGACGCGGCCGGAGGCACGAGCCGCAGCGTTGAGCTTGTCGGCAACGGCCCGGCGTCGGGTCATCGACTCTAGAGCGGCGAGGTGCGCCTCGCCCTCCTCGGCGTAGCCGTTGTCGCGCACGAGCTTGTTGTAGCGGCGGGTCGCCAGTGCGCTGGCCTGCTTCAGAATGTCGCGGTCGAAGTGGCCGCGCTGCGGCTCCACCATGACCTCGCCGTCGGATTCGAGCGGCAGCGCGACGACGAAGGCACGGGGGTCGAGATCCGCCCCCGCCGCGTCGAGCACGTCGTTGGCCACCTGCTCGAGGGAACGACGGAAACGCGCTTGTCCGTCCCACAATTGCCAGCCCACGGGGGCATCATGCCATGGTTCGGGCACGAACGACCCGCGGTATCCGACGTCGAGGAGTCCGCGCGGGAAGAACAGGGGATCAGGCATCACTTCACACTAATGCGCGAGGTGCGACGGCGGGGTGGGCCGGCTGACTACACTCGCCCCATGCATGACCTCAGCGCCGTGATGGGCGAGCTCGACGACCTGGCCGATCCGAAGATCCTCGCGGTCAACCAGCGCCACGGCGACGACCACGGCGTCAACCTCACCAAGCTGCGCGCAGTCGCCAAGCGGCTCAAGGCCGATCACGGGTTCGCGAAGCAGTTGTGGGCGACGGGGGACTCGGCCGCGCGGCTGCTCGCGCTGCTGACCTGTCGCCCCAAGGAGTTCACCGCGGACGAACTCGACCAGATGCTCCGCGAGGCCCGCACCCCGAAGGTGCACGACTGGCTGGTGGGCTACGTCGTGATGAAGGGCCCGCACGCCGAGGAACTGCGGCTCAGGTGGCTCGACGATGCGGATCCGGTCGTCGCCAGCGCCGGCTGGGCGCTCACCGCGGATCGGGTGAAGAAGCGGCCCGACGGCCTCGACCTGGCGGGGCTGCTCGACACCATCGAGGCCGAGATGAAGGATGCGCACGAGCGGCTGCAGTGGCAGATGAACACCACCTTGGCCCAGATCGGCATCGAACATCCGGCGCTGCGCGAACGCGCCGTCGCCATCGGGGAGCGACTCGGGGTGCTCAAGGACTACCCGACGCCGCCGAACTGCACCTCGCCGTTCGCGCCGATCTGGATCGGCGAGATGGTGCGCCGGAAGGGCTGAGCCTCAGCCTGGAGCCAGGCTCAGGTCTGGGGCTCCGTGATGTCGGCGACGGTGGCGTCGAAGTGAGCCAGGAGGGCGTCGCCGTCGAGGGTCGCCGCGACCCCATGCTCGCCTGCACCGATGGAGATCGCGCGGCCCCTGATGCGCTCGTCGGCGACCACGGGGAGCGTGGTCTTCGTGCCGAACGGGGTGATGGTGCCGCGCTCGAACCCCGTGATCTCAAGGGCGACTGCCGCGTCGGGCATCGACAGCCGCGAGACCCCGAGCAGGGCGCGGAGCTTCGGCCAGGAGATCGTCCGGTCGCCGGGGACCAGCGCCAGCAGGTGGTCGCCCTCGGCGCGGCGGACCACCATGGTCTTGATGAGGTCGCGGGGTTCGACGCCGCGTGCCGCGGCGGCTTCGGCGAGGGAGCGCACGCGCCCGTGCCGGGTGATGGTGTGCTCGAGGCCGGAGGCGGCGAGTGCTTCGATTGCGGGATTGCTCACGTGGCCAGCCTAATCGCGAGCCTCCAGAAACGGCCGGGGCCCGGCGCCGCCTCGGCGCGGCGCCGGCCCCTTCCCTGGTCACTCCTCGTCGAGGCTGGCCAGGAAGTCCCTGGCCCGATCCGTCTGCGGGTCGTCGAGGAGTTGTTCGGGGGAACCCTCCTCGGCGATGCCCTTGTCCGCGATGAGGATGATCCGGTCCGCCACCCGGCGCGCGAACCGCATCTCATGGGTGACGCACATCATGGTCATGCCCTCGTTCGCCAGGTCGCGCATCACCGAGAGCACCTCACCCACGAGCTCGGGGTCCAGGGCGGAGGTCGGCTCATCGAAGAGCATCATCGCCGGATCCATGGCCAGCGCGCGGGCGATCGCCACGCGCTGGGCCTGGCCGCCGGACAGGCTCGCGGGGTAGGCGTCGATCTTGTGGGACATGCCCACGTGCTCCAGCATCACCTTGGCCTTCTCAACCGCCTCATCCGGGTTGCGTCCCAGTACGTCGCGCTGTGCGACGGTGATGTTGTCGAGCACGCGCATGTGGGGAAAGAGGTTGAACTGCTGGAACACCATGCCAACCCTGGAGCGGATCTTGTTGAGGTGCGCCTCGTCGTAGCTCAGCTCGTTGCCGGCGACGGTGATGCTGCCGCTGGTGATCTGCTCGAGGCCGTTCACACAACGCAGCAGCGTGGACTTGCCGGCGCCCGACGGGCCCACGAGCACGACGACCTCGCTCTTGCTGACGTCGAGGTCGACGTCCTTGAACACCAGGGTGTCACCGAACTTCTTGGTGACCTTCCTCATCTCGACGACGTTGGCGTCGTCCTCGGAGGCCTCGAAGAAATCATGGTCAAGTTGGGTGTCGGTCATGCCTTGGCTCCCTTCTTGTCGGGGTTCATCCTGCGTTCGAGCAGCGTGACCAGGCCGGTGAGGACCAGCACGATGATCAGGTAGTAGACGGAAACGGTGAGGTAGGCGTTGAGCGGCGAGTACTCGGCCGCGGCCATGTTCTGCGCGGTGCGGAACAGTTCGCCCATGCCGATGAAGGCAACCAGCGAGGAGTCCTTCACCGCGATGATGAACTGGCTGCCGAGGACGGGCAGGATCGTGCGGGTCGACAGCGGCAACTGGACCCGACGCAGCGCCTGCGTGCGGGACATGCCGAGAGACCGCGAGGCTTCGACGAGGCCCTTGGGCACCGACTCGAATCCCGAGCGGATGATCTCGGCGATATAGGCCGAGTTGTGGATGGCGAGCGCGATGGCTCCGGCCCAGAAACCTGACAGGAGCACGATCTCGGTGAGCCCGAAGTAGAGCACGAACAGCTGGGCGATCAGCGGTGTGCCACGGATGACGCCAATGTAGGCGACCGCCAACCATCGCAGCGGTGTGATCTTGGACATGTTCATCCAAGCGATGACGGAGCCGAGCACCACGGCGATCAGCAGGGCGACGGCGGTGATGGCCAGCGTGACGCCTGCCGCCTTGATCATCGTGGGGATGTACTTGACGAACAGTTCGACGAAGCCGGGAGGCCCGTCACCGGCCTCGGCCTCGGCCATGACCTCGGCCACGGAGTCGTTGTTGATCCGGGGGGAGATGTCCTCACCGAAGTACTTGGTGGCGATCTCGCCGTACGTGCCGTTGTCGATGATCGTGGCCAGCGCCTCGTTGACCTGCTCGCGCAGGGGGTTGCCCTTGGCGATCGCAGGCGCCTGCGTCTCGTCGAAGAGGCGTTCACCGCAGGGTTCGAGGTCCAGCCCAGCGGCCTCGATCTGGTGCATGCCCACCAACTGGTCAGTGAGCGCGCCGTCCAGGCGGCCGGTCGCTGCGTCCTGCAGTGCCGTGATGTCCGATTCGTAGGTGTTGACGTTGGTGGTGATGCCCTCGTCGCGGAGGAACGTCTCGTAGGTCGTGCCAGAGGCCACCCCGACGGTGGGGGCGGTCATGTCGTGGATGCTGGTGCACTCCGCTCCGGACGGGACGAAGAACTGGGCGCCCGAGGAGTAGTAGCCATTCGCGAAGTCGACCATCTGGGCACGTTCGGCGGTGGCGGTGGTGGAGGCGACGAGCATGTCGTAGCGGCCACTGGACGTGCCCTCGATCAGGGTGGAGAAGCCCGCCGTCTCCGCGACCAGCTCCAAGCCGAGCTCATCGGCGAGGGCTTGGGCGATGTCGAAGTCGAAGCCGGTGAGTTGTGCCCCCTCCCAATAACTGAATGGTCGGTACTCGCCGCTCATGGCGACTACGAGTTGCCCTTCGGCGATGAGTCGTGGTTCGTCTCCGCCTTCCTGGTCGCCCGTGGCGCAGGCCGTGAGCAGGAGGCTCACGAGGGCGAGGAAGATCACGGACGTGATGGTTCGCGTCCGTTTGTGCATGCTTGGCTCCTTCGGCGGTGGTTGTTGACCACAGAACGCGTCAGCCGCGACACACACCAATGCGGGTGGTCGGCATGCCCCGAGACCGCCATCGCTCAGCGGTGGCGTGCCCTCAACGTTAGCGAGAGTGGCGCCGGTCGTGGGGAGGACTTCCCGCATCGTGGAGCTTTGCCCGGGCTGGATCTGTTTGCCTCGCTGCGATACTATTCATCTGTCGTACGTTGACGCCGAGCCTGAGCCCGATGCGCCACGACGGCCGCCACGCACCCACAGCCGCCTGCTGCGTCGGGCTTCCTTGAGGTGCGCTGGATCCTCGCTGGGCCATGCGCCCGGTCCACCACTTCCCAGAAGAGTCCCCATGGCCAAGAACCTGACCGTCGGATCGCCGCTCCGCCTCATCGTCGTCTTCACGTTGCCCCTGCTCATCGGCAACCTGTTCCAGCAGGCGTACGCCCTGTCGGACACCATCGTCGTGGGCCGCATGCTGGGCGTCGATGCGCTGGCGGCAGTTGGTGCCTCGGGCAGCCTGCAGTTCCTCCTCTTCGGCTTCGCGATGGGCACCTCGGCCGGCCTGGCCATCCCGGTGTCGCGCGCCTACGGTGCCGGGGACCTGCCCGCGATGCGCCGCGCCGTCACCACCGGCATCCTGATCAGCAGCACCATCGCCATCGCCATCACGCTCATCGGCACCCTCGGCGCCCCGACGTTGCTGACCTGGCTGGGCACCCCGTCGGAGCTCATGCCGCAGTCGACGACGTTCCTCGGCGTGCTGTTCAGCGGCGCGTTGGCGACGGTGGCGTTCAACTACCTCAGCTCCGTGATCCGGGCGCTCGGCGACAGCCGCACGCCGCTGTACTTCCTCATCATCGCCTGCACGCTCAACGTGGCGCTGGTCGTCGCCTTCATCGGCGGCCTCGGCACCGGCGTGGGCGGCGCTGCGCTCGCCACCGTGCTGTCCCAACTCGTGTCCGTGCTGCTGTGCGCCCTGCTCATCTGGCGCCGGATGCCCGACCTGCACCTGCGCAGGGCCGATTGGCGCATCTCCCTGCGCGACATTCGCGAGTCCTCGAGGCTCGGCCTCACCCTGGGCTTCCAGATGTCGATCATCGCCATCGGCGCCGCCATGCTCCAGTTCGGCATCAACGGGCTGGGCACCAACGCCGTGGCGGCCTTCACCGCGGCGATGCGCGTCGACCAGGTCGCCGTCATCCCGCTGGCGACGGTGGGCGTGGCGATGACCACCTACGTGGCGCAGAACGCCGGTGCCCGCCAGTGGGCGCGCATCCGCACCGGGGTGCGCCAGGCGCTCCTGCTGGCCGTGGGGATGTCGCTGGTGCTCGGCCTGCTGATCTTCCTCTTCGGCACGAACATGGTGGAACTCTTCGTTGGTTCCGGCCAAGGCGTCGTCGTGTCCATGGCACACCGCTACCTGGTCATCAATGCCGCGCTCTACGCGATCCTCGCCATCCTCTTCGTGATCCGCCACGTCATCCAGGGCTTGGGCTCCACCTTCGCCCCGACGATGGCGGGTGTGCTCGAACTGGTGGCCCGCGGCGTCATCGGCCTGTTCGTCGTGCAGCACGTCGGTTTCATCGGGGTCATCCTCGCCGCCCCCGCGGCCTGGATCGCTGCGCTCATCCCGCTGCTGGCTGCGTGGCACTTCCACCGGCGCCGGCTGGTGTCCGACGAGGCGGCCGACGCCGCCCGCGCCCTGGCAGAGGAGCCCGCCGAGGGATGCCTGCAGCCCTGCCCGGCCTGAGTCTGCAATCGGGCCATGCCGGCTACCTGCGCGGTGACTGATTGCCCCAGGCGCGCAGGATCGCGGTGCGGGTACGCTCGTCGATGACCATGTCCAGGTGGCTCGACGAGGGAAGCTCCAACTGCTCGGCGCCGAGCAGTTCGGCCACGGGGCGTCCCCGATCAGGGAACTGCGGGCCCCAGACGACCATCGTGCGCGCCGCGGGGATGGGCACGTCGACGCCGTTCTTGCGCTCGTCGCGGGCGGGTGAACTCTCCGGGCGGCGCGGGTGGCCGTCCTCCACCTTGCCGTAGGTGGCGTCGTGGTCGAGCAGCCCGGGGCGCGGTTCGACCAGTTGGCGGCCCGGGTCCAGGAGCGGGGCGGGAACCGACGGCTCGAGCAGGATCAACCCCACCACGGCGGGGTGGTCCGCCACCGTCATCGACACCAGTCCGCCCATCGACCAGGCAACCACCACCACAGGGTGCTCGGCCGCATCGAGGGCCGCCGCCACCTGCGAGGCCTGCCCGGCGGTGGTCAGCGTCGCAGGGTCGGAGCCGGCCTGGAGGTCCGGAGTCAGGATCTGCTCCGCGCCAAGCCTGCGCACGTCGTCGTGCCAGGCGTCGAAGATGCCGGGGTAGGTGCAGGCGCCGTGCACCAGCACCCAGGTGGCCGGGAGGTCCTTGGCGAACCAGTCGGTGGCATTGGGGTTGTCGTTGAACGGCTCGACGGCGGCGTAACCCTCGGCGCGGTAGAGACGGTTGGCGGTGTCGAGGTCACGGTTGGTGTCGAGCACCATCCGCTGCGCGCCCAGCCCGATGGCCCGGCGCTCCAACTCGTGCAACAGCGCCCGCCCCGCCCCCGTGCCGCGCGCCTCGGGCGTGACGAAGAGGTGCTTGATCTCCATGCCCTCGCCCTCGACCGGCCGGATCCCTCCGACGCCGACTGCCTCACCGTCGCGCTCGGCCACCAGCAGGACGCCTCGGGAGAAATCGGCCGGCTTGGGCTGGTACGCAGTGCCCGCACCGCGCCAGATCTCGATGCGCTCGCCGAAGTAGCCGTCGAGCAGGCCGGCTGCCCCTGGATCAGCGGCGCTGGTGGCGCGGAACCGCAGCACTCCGGTGCCTCAGCCGCACTTCACGCCGGTGGCGTGGTTGGGGCAGTAGCCGTCGGGGTTCTTGTGGAGGTACTGCTGGTGCTCGTCCTCGGCGTAGTAGAAGAGTTGGTCCATCGTGATCTCCGTCGAGATCGGGCCGTACTCCTCGGCGGTGAGGCGCTCCTGGAAGGCGTCGCGGCTGCGTTCTGCTGCCTGGCGCTGGCCCTCGTCGACGGGGAAGATCGCCGAACGGTACTGGGTGCCCAGGTCGTTGCCCTGCCGGTAGACCTGCGTGGGGTCGTGGTTCTCCCAGAACAGGGTGAGCAGGTCGTCGTAGCTCACCTTGGCCGGGTCGTAGACGACCTTGACGGTCTCGGTGTGGCCGGTGTGGCCCGTGCAGGTTTCCTCGTAGGTGGGATTCGGCGTGAAGCCGCCCATATAGCCGACCGCGGTGTTGAGCACTCCGTCGACCTGCCAGAACATGCGCTCCTCACCCCAGAAGCAGCCCAGCGCGAAGTAGGCGGCCTCCGCGCCCTCGGGCACCTCGTCGAGCGGCAGGCCGAGCACCTGGTGGGTGGGCATGGGGTCGAGGACTGGGGTGTCGCGGCCCTCGAGGGCCTCCTCCTCGGTGACCATCTGCGGCTGGGACATGCGGGCGTTGAGCCAGGCCATGACGTCGATTTCCATTCTGCAAGGCTACCCGGGCCCGTGGACGGAGACTAGGGCCCAGAGTCCTCCCCGGTGATCACGCCGTAGAGGCCGCGCACGATCATGTAGGCGCCGACGCCGCCACCCACCACCCAGAGCGCACGACGCCCGGGGCCCGCGTTGGCGTAGGGCTTCGCGGGCTCCTCCTCTGCCACGTACTCCTGTTCGACGTACTCCTCGCGGGGTTCATGGTCGTCATCAAGGAGGTGGTCGTCGGCGGGGTCGGCGGGATCCGGGGTGCGCTCATCCATGGGGTCAGTCTGCCTGCTGGTGGCGTCCCCAGTCGATGGGCTCGCCGCCCTGCTCCTGGAGAAGTCGGTTCGCTGTGCTGAACGGGCGCGAGCCGTAGAACCCGTTCCGGGCGGAGAGGGGTGATGGGTGGGCGCTGGCGATCACGGGGGTCTCGCCCAACATGGGCTTGGCGGACTGGGCGTCGCGGCCCCAGAGGATCGCGACGAGCGGGCCGCCCCGTCGTGCCAGGGCCTTGACCGCCGCGGCGGTGACCTCCTCCCAGCCCTTGCCCCGGTGGGAGGCTGGCGCGCCGGGGCGCACGGTGAGCACCCTGTTGAGCAGCAGGACGCCCTGCTCGAACCAGGCGGTGAGGTCCCCGTGGAGGGCTTGGGGGATGCCCAGATCGGTCTCCAGTTCGCGGTAGATGTTGCGCAGGCTGCCGGGGATGGGCCGCACGTCCGGGTTCACGGAGAAGGACAGTCCCATCGCGTGGCCGGGGGTGGGGTAGGGGTCCTGACCGAGGATCAGCACCCGCACGTCGGCCATGGGGCGGCTGAATGCGCGCAGGATGTGCTCGCCGGCAGGGAGGTAGGCGTGCCCGCCGGCGATCTCCTCGCGCAGGAATCGGCCCATCGCCGTGATGTTGTCCTCGACGGGCGCGAGGGCCTCGGCCCAATCGGGGGCCACGAGTTCGGACAGCGGCTTCGGCATGCCCCAACTCTGGCACAGGGCCGTGGGCCACCTCCGCCCAAATCTAGATTCAGGCTGTCTGACGCTCGCAGATCTAGATTTGAGAGCCCCTCCGCGCCGGGGACGCCCGACGCTCAGGGGACGCTCAGGGTGGAAGAGTCGCAAATTAGGGTTCCCATTGTGGAAAACGCGGGTAGCATTTTCGGCATGAGTAACGCTGATCTGGGTCCGATTCTGGACGACCTGGCCGCGGGGCGCATCGACGCCCAGGAGGCCAGCAAACGCATCGAGGCCGCGAAGAAGGCCGCCGCGGGGAGCACCGACTCCCGCGCCACCGACGATTCACAGGCAACCTCGGCGAAGGGCGGGCCCAAGGCCGGAGGGCTCTCGCGCATCTCCGTCACCGCCGTCGGGCGTCGGGTCCGCATCGAGGGTGACCCATCCGTCAGCACCCTCACGATCGACGGCCCGCACGTGCTGCGCCGCATCGGAACCGTGATGGAGGTCAACTCCACCGGCGAGATCGGCCCCAACTTCCAGGGCTTCTCCCTGATCCGCCCGCCCCGCAGCCTCGACGACCTGCGCGACATCTCGCTCGGCAAGGAACTGGTCGTCAAGGTCAACCCCAAGCTCATCGTCGACGCCGAGGTCACCACCGGCGGCCTCCGCACCGTCGGCGTCCCGCGGCTGGGCCGCATCCGCGTCACCGCCGGCGGTTCCAACCTCGAGGACGTCGAGGAGATCGAGGACCTGCTCAGTCAGGCTGGCGGAATCTCCGTCGAGGGCCCCATCTCGCTGGGCCGCTCCCGCCTGAAGGTGGAATCGGGCACGCTCAACGTGCACCTCACCAAGGGCGCCAACGTCACGATTCGTGGTGATGCGAGGCTCGGGCGCATCAGTTGGCCCGATGGCAACGACAAGGTCGACGAGTACATCGTCGGCAACGGCTCCGCCCGCCTCGACGTCGCCGTCGTCATGGGCATGGCCACGATCAAGGCGGATGAGTGACATGGCAAAGCCCCTCTACCACGCGCCGGCCGACTGCCCGGTCTGCGGCGACCAGCTCATCACCATCCGCAAGGGCTGCCTGCACTGCGGCACCGAGATCGCCGGAGAGTTCGCCAGTTGCGACTTCTGCTCGCTGAGCGACGGCGAACTCACGCTCCTGAAGGTCTTCCTCGCCTCGCGCGGCAACCTGCGCGAGGTGGAGAAGCACCTCCAGGTGTCGTACCCCACTGCCCGCGCCCGACTCGACGCGGTGCTCGCCAAGCTGGGCCTCGACCCCGCAGACCCGGCGGCCCAGCCCACCGCCGCTCACGCGGACGAACCGGTCGAGGACGATGGCACGCAGGAGCAGTCGGAGTACGGGGACGCTGTGACCGAGGATCGAGGGACGCCCGAGGAGCAGATCCTCGCCCGCGTCGCACGCGGTGAGTTGAGCCCCGACCTCGCCGCAGCACTCCTCGCGGAGGACTGACGAACGAAGAGGAGGGCCGCCGTCCGGTTGGACGGCGGCCCTCGCTGCGTGCGGGGGAGGTTGCTACAGGACGGCGACCTTGACGATCTTCACCGTCAGTTCCTTGCCGTTGGGTGCCTCGTAGCTGACTTCGTCGCCGACCTTGGCGCCGAGGATCGCCGAGCCCATCGGGGACTGGGGGGAGAAGACGGTGTACTCCACCGAATCATCCGTGCCGAGCACTTCGCGGGAGCCGAGCAGGAACGTGTCGGTGTCGTCCTCGTCGCCGCCGTAGGCGACGGTGATGAGCTTGCCGGGGCCGACCTCGTCCTTGCCTCCCTCGGGCTCGCCCACCTGAGCGCGCCGCAGGAGGTCCTCGAGTTGGCGGATCCGGCCCTCCATCTGGCCCTGCTCCTCGCGGGCGGCGTGGTAGCCGCCGTTCTCGGACAGGTCACCTTCTTCGCGGGCGGCAGCGATCCGTGCGCTCACTTCTTCGCGGCCCACGGTCCTGAGCTCGTTCAGTTCGGCCTCGAGGTTGTCGTAGGCCTCCTGGGTGAGCCACACCACATCAGTAGCTGTTTCGGACATTGCGCCAGAATATCAGCCAGCCACCCGGCAACCCTCGATTCGAATCGCCGTGGCTTCCTTGATGGTGTTCAGCGACACCTCGACGGTGGTGAGCTTCTCCGTGCCGGGCGGGACCTGGACGATGCGCTCGGCGACCTTCTCGTAGCTCTCCGCCTGCGCGAACAGGCGGCACTCGACGGCGTCGGACGGAGTGGTGCGCTGCACCACCATGTCGGCGGTGATCTCGGAGGCGGACGGCACCTCGAAGCCGCTGATCATCGCGACGACGGGCGGGTTGGAGGTGCGGAGCCCGGCGAGGATGACCAGCACGATGGCCGTCAGCACGGCGACCCCGGCAAGCCCCCCGAGGAGGTAATCGGCGGCGGTGGCCTTCGGGTAGCGGGCCTGGATGCGTGCTTGGTCGGTCGTCACGGAGACCATTGTGCCCTGAGACGGGAATGGCCTTGAGGAGGGGGTCACGGCACAATACAAGCCATGCCCACCCCCGGAGCCCCTCAGTTGCGGTTGTTGCACGTCCACGCCCATCCCGACGACGAGTCGAGCAAGGGCGCGGCGACCACCGCGAAGTACGTCGCCGAGGGTGTCGAGGTGATGGTGGCGACCTGCACCGGCGGCGAGCGTGGTTCCGTGCTGAATCCGAAGCTGGCCGGCGATCCCGAGATCGAGCGCAACATCACCGAGATCCGCCGCGACGAGATGGCCCGTGCCCGCGACATCCTCGGCGTGCAGCAGGTGTGGCTCGGCTACGTCGACTCCGGGTTGCCCGAGGGCGACCCCCTCCCGCCGCTGCCGCGGGGCTGTTTCGCCCTGGAGGACCCCAAGGTGGCCGCAGGGCGGCTCGTGAAGGTCATCCGTGAGTTCCGCCCCCACGTCATCACCACCTACGACGAGCAGGGCGGCTACCCGCACCCGGACCACATCCAGACCCACCTCATCACGATGGAGGCCTTCAAGGCTGCGGCCGATCCCTACGAGTGGCCCGAGCACGGCACCCCGTGGCAGGCGGCCAAGCTGTACTACCACATGAGCTTCCACCGCCGCCGCTATGAGCAACTCGAGGCAGCGATGCACGAGCACGGGCTGGAGTACAACTACCCCGTCCGCGACAACGACCCCTACTCCTACGGGCGCTTGACGACGTTCGTGCCGTGCGCGGATTACTTCCAGGTGCGCGACGACGCCCTGCGGGCCCATGCGACGCAGGTGGATCCTGACGGCCCGTGGTTCGCGGTGCCGTTGGAGATCCAGAAGGCCAGCTGGCCGACGGAGGACTACCAGCTCGTGGTGTCCAAGGTGCCCACGATGATCCCGGAGGACGACCTGTTCGCCGGCCTGCGCCCTGACGCGCTGGTTCCGGAGTTCATGATCTGACCCCCGGGCCCGAGCGTTCGCGATGATGTGATGATCTCCGGGTCCCGAGTGTTCGCGAGGAACGAGCGAATGTATCGAGGGACTAGCGGAGCGCCCGTTCGCGAGGATGTGATGTTCCCCGGGGCCGAGTGTTCGCGAGGATGTGATGTTCCCCGGGTCCCGAGTGTTCGCGAGGAACGAGCGAATGTATCGAGGGACTAGCGGAGCGCGCGTTCGCGCTTGGAGTGCAGCAGGTAGGCAGCCAGCACGCCGCCGACGGCGCCACCCAGATGCGCCTGCCAGCTCACGCCCGGCGCGCCGGGGAGGACCCCGAGCAGCACGCCACCATAGAGCAGGAACACCACGATGGCCACGATGATCTGGGAGGGCTTCTTCGTGAAGATGCCGCGCACCAGCAGGTAGGTGAGGTAGCCGAACACGACGCCCGAGGCGCCCGCGGTGATCGTGCCGGCGGCGGCGAGGAGCCATGCGGTCAGGCCCGAGGTGATGGTGGAGACCACCGTCGTGACCAGCCAGCGCACCGCGCCGGAGAGGTAGGTGAGCACGCCCAGCACCAGGAACGGCACCGAGTTGCTGATCAGGTGCGCCCAGCCGAAGTGCAACAGCGGCGACCACAGGATGTTGGGCAGGTCCGAGAACTGCCGAGGTTCGATGCCGTGCGAGTCGAGCGCGTTGAGGGTGACGGTGTCGATGATCTCGAGCGCCCACATCACGGCGAGCAGCCCACCCACCACGAGCAGGGCGGTGGCGAAGGGGGAACGGCGTTCGGTGGGCGTGTGCGTCATGGGTTCCATTCTTCCCGAGCCCACGGCTGGCACAACCCTGATTTCATCCTGAACTTTCGTGTCCCCAGGTTGGTATGACAGCGTCATTTTTCATTTCCTCAGGATGAAACATGAGGGGATACGCTTGGGCACCATGGTCAACCGCCTCGCCGAATCGTCCAGCGACTACCTCCGCCAGCACGCACACCAACTGATCCACTGGTGGGAATGGTCCGACGAGGCGTTGGCCTCGGCGCGCGAACAGGACCGCCCGATCCTCCTGTCGGTGGGCTACGCGTCGTGTCACTGGTGCCACGTGATGAGCGGGGAGTCGTTCGACGACCCGGAGGTCGCCACGTTCATCAACGAGCACTTCGTGCCGATCAAGGTGGACCGCCAGCAGCACCCAGACGTCGACGCGGTGTTCATGCTCGCCACCCAGGCCATGAACAACGGCGCCGGCGGCTGGCCGATGACTGCCTTCCTGACGCCCGAGGGCAAGCCCTTCTTCACCGGCACCTACTTCCCGCCCGAGCCCGGGCCGGGGCAGCCGTCGTTCCAGCAGGTGCTCAACGCCATGGCCGACGCGTGGCACAGCCGCCGTGACAAGGTGCGCGGCTCGGCCGACTACCTCGTCAGCGTGCTCACGTCGCGTGAGGAGGCCGCTGCTGAGAAGGCGCCAGACCTGCGTGAGGCTATCGACCAGGTCGAGGCCGGCTTCGACGTCATCCACGGCGGGTTCGGCACTCAGCCGAAGTTCCCCAACCCCACGCTCCTCGACGCCCTGCTCGTCAAGGGTGATCCCCGTTCGCTGGAGATGGCGCAGCGCACGCTCGAGCACATGGCGCGCGGCGGCATCCACGACCAGGTGGGCGGCGGCTTCCACCGCTACTCCGTCGACCCGGGCTGGGTGGTGCCGCACTTCGAGAAGATGCTCTACGACAACGCCCTGCTGCTCGGCACCTACGTGCGCGGCTGGCGCCGCACCGCCGATCACGACGCCGGCCTGCGCGCCCTCTTCGAGCGCACCGCCTACGGCATCGTCGAGTGGCTCGAGCGCGAGATGGTCAGCGGTCAGGGCGCCTTCATCTCCGCCCTCGATGCGGATTCCTGCGACATCCGCGGCGCCGTCCACGAGGGCATCTTCTACCTGTGGAATCCCGAACTGCTCGACGACGCCCTCGGCGCGGAGCAGGGGGAGTGGGCCTCCGAGGTGTTCCACGTGACCAAGGGCGGCACGTTCGAGGACGGCCTGTCGACGCTGCAGTTGCGCGGTCGCCCCGATTTCGCCCGCCTCGAGGAAGTAGCCGGAGTCCTGCTCGAGGAGCGCGGGCAGCGCTTCCGGCCCGCCTCCGACAACATCGTGGTGGCCTCCTGGAACGGCTGGATGATCTCCTCGCTGGTGACCGGTGCGCTGATCTTCGACGAGTTGGGCTGGCTCAAACTGGCCCTCCGTGCGGCCGACCACCTGGTTGACGTGCACCTCGTCGACGGCGAACTGCGCCGGACCTCACGGGACGGCGAGGCCGATCCCGTCGTCGGCGGCTCCGAGGACTTCGGCGCCGTGGCCGAGGCGTTCGCACTCCTGGCCGGCGCGACCGGCGACTCCGAGTGGTTGCGCCGGGCCGAGTCCCTCGTGGACAAGGGAGTGGAGTTGTTCTCGCACGAGGACGGCGGCTTCCACGACACCCTCGACACGGGGCTGTTCGAGCGCCCGCGCTCGTTGACCGACAACGTCACCCCGAGCGGCACGTCGGCGATGGTCGCCGCGCTGCGGGTCGTCGCGGCGCTGGCCGAACGCCCCGAACTCGCCGAGCGGGCTGACCGCGCGGCCCGCACCAC
>DURG01000002.1 GCA_012837465.1 Propionibacterium sp.
CGAGACCGACATCCGCCTGCGGGACCACACCCGCCGCCAGATCAACCACGCCCTCCGGGCGCTGCTGATCCAGATGGACCGCTACCGCGCCTACCTCGAGCCGGGCCTGCCCGGCACGGAGGCGGAGATGGAGGTCATCCACGAGGCGGCGGACCGGGCGCGCCCCGAGTTGGACGACGACGAGCAGGCGACTCTCGATCTCGTGATCGCTCTGGCCTGCGGGCAGGACCCGACGGGCGACGGCGGTGGCCCCGAGACGCTCCCGCCCGTGACCGCCCATCCCGTCACCACGGAACTGCCGGACGGGGAGCCCGGTGTCGCGTCGCTGCGCGCCGAGTTCATGATCCGCTTCGCGCAGACCTGTGGCCCGGTGATGGCCAAGTCGAAGGAGGACACAGCCTTCTACCGCTGGAACCGGTTCGTCGCGGTCAACGAGGTGGGCAGCGAACCCACGATCGTCGGCATCTCACCGGACGCGTTCCACGACTTCTGCGAGCAGCAGGGCATCAACTGGCCCGCCACCATGACCACACTGTCGACGCACGACACCAAGCGCTCCGAGGACGTCCGCGCCCGGCTGGCCGCGCTCCTGGAGCATGCCAAGGCCTGGGAGGCCTGCGTCGCCGAACTCCGGGCGGCCACGGAGTTGACCCGTTCGCCGCTGGTCGACGGCGCCACCGAGGTCCTCGTGTGGCAGACGCTCGCGGCCACCCGGCCGATCACCGCTGAGCGGCTGGATGGCTACCTCACCAAGGCCATGCGGGAGGCCAAGCGCCACACCACGTGGACCGCACCCGACGCCGCCTACGAGCAGGCCGTGCTCGACCTCGCCCACCAGGGCCTCACTGACGAGAGGTGCTCCGAGGCCCTCGATGCCTTCGACGAGGCCACCGCCGCCACCTATCGCGTCAACGTGCTGGGGGCGAAGCTCCTCCAACTCGCAATGCCCGGCGTGCCCGACGTCTACCAGGGTTGCGAGGTCGTGGACCTGTCGCTCGTCGACCCCGACAACCGCCGGCCGGTCGATCTCGAGGCCCGCGCGGAACTGCTCGCACGTCTGGACGATGGCGCCGAACCGGATGGGCTCGACGCCGAGAAACTCCTGGTCACCAGCCGGGCGCTTCGGGTGCGCCGTGAGCACCAGGACGCCTTCCGCGGCACCGCCGCCACCTACGCCCCGGTGCCGACCACGAGCGGCCACGCGGTCGCGTTCGCGCGGGGCACGCAGGATGACGGCGTGATCGCCGTGGCCGTGGCCACCCGGCTCCCTGCGTCGCTCGCGGAGCGCGGCGGCTGGGGCGAGCATCAGGTCATCCTCCCCGAGGGCAGCTACCGCTGCGCGCTCACCGGCACGGAGGTGGCGGGCGGCGCCCAGCCGCTCGCCCACGTGCTGGGTGGCTTCCCCGTGGCCCTCCTCGTGAAGGACGACGCATGAGGCGCGCGGAGGTCTGGGCCCCGAGCCCCTCGGTGGTCGAGCTGGAACTACGCGGCGTACGCCACTCCATGACCGGGGACCCCGAGCGCCCGGGGTGGTGGGTCTCCGACATGCCCTTGCAGCCCGACGACCGCTACGGCTTCGTCCTCGACGGCGAGGGACCCTTCCCTGATCCCCGCAGCATGAGCCAGCCCGACGGGGTGCACGGCCTGAGCCGCGCCGTCGGCACCGACACCTTCCGCCGGTCCCCGGGTCCCGAGTGTTCGCGAGGAACGAGCGAACGTATCGAGGGACTCCGCGGCAAGGTCCTCTACGAGCTCCACGTGGGCACCTTCACCGAGGGCGGCACCCTCGACTCAGCCATCGACCGCCTCGACGAACTCGTCGACCTCGGCGTCGAGGCCGTCGAACTGATGCCACTCAACGCCTTCGCCGGCGAGCGCGGCTGGGGCTACGACGGGGTCGCGCCGTGGTCCGTGCACGCCGCGTACGGCGACCAGGAGGCCCTCGTACGCTTCGTCGACGCCGCCCACGAACGCGGGCTGGGCGTCCTGATCGACGTGGTGCACAACCACCTCGGCCCCGAGGGCAACTATCTCAGCCGCTACGGCCCGTACTTCACCGACAAGCACGCCACCCCCTGGGGCGACGCCGTCAACCTGGACGACGAGGGCGCCCAGCACGTGCGCGACTTCTTCATCGGCTCGGCGCGCCACTTCCTCGTCGACGCCGGGGCCGATGGCCTGCGCCTCGACGCCGTCCACGCGCTGGGCGACGACTCCGAGTACCACTTCCTCGCCGAACTCTCCGACTGCGTCCAGGCCTGGGAGCGAGAGACCGGCCGCGTCCTCACGCTGTTCGCGGAGTCGGACCTGAACCTGCCGGCCATGGTCTCCCCCGTCGGCACCTCGCCGGAGGCCTGCGGGATGGACGGCCAGTGGGCCGACGACGTGCACCACGCTCTGCACGCCTTCTTCAGCCGCGAGACGCAGGGCTACTACGTCGACTTCGGCACGCCGGAGGTGCTCGCGAAGTCCCTGACCCGCGTGTTCGTCCACGACGGCGAACACTCGACCTTCCGCGGCCAGCCGTGGGGCGCCCCCGTGGTGCCGGAGAGCCCGCACTACGACGGGCACTCGTTCGTGACGTTCCTGCAGAACCACGACCAGGTGGGCAACCGCGCCGTCGGCGACCGCTTCCACATGCACGCCGGCCCCGGCGAGCAGGCGGCCGGGGCCGCGCTGTACCTGCTCGGTGCCTACACGCCCATGTTGTTCATGGGCGAGGAGTGGGCGGCCTCCACCCCGTTCCCGTACTTCAGCCACCTCGGCCCCGAACTGGGTCCGCACGTGACCGAGGGCCGGGCGCGCGAATTCGCGGCGATGGGCTGGGACACACCCACGCCGGATCCGCAGGCCGAGGCCACGTTCCTCAGCGCCAAGCTGGACTGGGCCGAGCGCACCGCCGGGGAGCATGGCCGAATGCTGGAGTGGTACCGAACCTTGTTGCGGCTGCGCCGCGACCATCCGGAGTTGCGGGATCCGGACCTGCACACCGTCGAGGTGGAGATCCTGGACGACGACACGCTCGCCATGCGCCGGGGCCCCTTCACCGTCTACGCCACCCGCTCCGCGGCGCTGCCCGCGGGGCTCGGTGACGACGCCGACGTGGTGGCGAGCTACCCGGGCACGTGCCTCATCGTGACCGCCAGCCAGCAGTGCCAGTGAGCTCAACTCCACCTCCATCAGGGTACCGCCGCGGATTGGTGGACGCCCCTAGGATGGCACCATGACTGATGCGAACTTCTCGCGCCCCGGCGCCGTTGACCTCTCGTCCCTCTCCGAGGCCGCGCAGCCCGGCGGCGCTGCTGGCTATGTGACCACCGTCTCGGAGGCGGATTTCAACGACCTCGCGGCCAAGTCCGTCCAGCACCCGGTGATCGTCGAGTTCTTCTCGCCGCGCGACCCGAACGGGGAGGCCGTGTCGTCGGCCCTGACCGATCTGGTCAATGCGGCCGAGGGGCGCTTCCTGCTCGGCAGGGTGGACGTCGACGGCGACCCGCGCCTCGCGCAGGCGCTGGGCGTCCAGGCAGTGCCCACGGTCGTGGCGCTGATCGGCGGTCAGATGGCCCCGCTGTTCCAGGGCACGAAGTCGCGCGAGGAGATCTCCGCCCTGCTCGACCAGGTGGCCCAGCTCGCCGTGGCCAACGGCATGACCGGCAGGGCCCAGCCCGTGGCTGGCGGAGCCCCGGCAGCCAACGGCAATGGCAACGGCGAGCCGCAGCCGGTGGCGAACCCGCGCTTCGCGAAGGCTGACGCGGCCCTCGAGGCCGGCGACTTCGCGCAGGCCGTCAAGGAGTTCGACGAGCTACTCAAGGAGACCCCGCACGACCCCGAGGTGATCGCTGGCCGCGCCCAGAGCGCCCTGCTGGATCGCTCGGCCTCGTTCGACGCGCTGAAGATCGTGGAGCGCGCCAGCGCCGAGCCGAACGATCTGGCCGCCCAGTTCGATGCCGCAGACCTGGAGGTCATCAACGGCCGCAATGAGGAAGCCTTCGACCGCCTCCTGGGCCTGGCCGGGGAGTCTGATGCGGAGCAGCGTGAGGCCATCCGCGTGCGCCTGCTGGACCTGTTCGAGATCGTCGGCCGCACGGACCCGACGGTGCTGAAGGCCCGCCGCCGCCTCGCCTCCGTCCTGTTCTAGCCCGGGGGCAACAGGCCGCAACCCAGCCACGCGAGACGGCTGCTCGATAGCATGGGGCACATGGCACATGAGCGCGCCGGGCAGCCGGCACAGGAATCAGACCTCATCAACGTCGACGAGCTCCTCGCGGCGTACTACGACAAGACCCCTGACCCGTCGAACCCCGACGAGATGGTGGTCTTCGGCACCTCCGGCCATCGCGGCTCCTCCCTGGACACGGCCTTCAACGAGGCCCACATCGCCGCCACGACGCAGGCGATCGTCGAGTACCGCGCCTCGCAGGGCACCACCGGCCCGCTGTTCATCGGCAAGGACACCCACGCGCTGTCGCTGCCGGCGTGGAAGACCGCCCTCGAGGTGCTGCACGCCAACGGCGTCGAGGTGCTCGCTGAGCGCGAGGACGAGTACACGCCCACGCCAGCCGTGTCCCGCGCCATCATCCGCTTCAACGACAAGTTGGGTGCGCAGGCCGACGGCATCGTCGTGACCCCGTCGCACAACCCGCCGCGCGAC
>DURG01000112.1 GCA_012837465.1 Propionibacterium sp.
CCGCGGCGAGCGCGCCCTCCAACGCCAACGACAGCCACAGGCCCGGCTCCGGCTTGGTCCACTCGATGAGCCAGGCGGAGCGCTGGTAGGTCTCCATGTCCGACGCCAGCCACCAGTGCCAGCCGTACGCGACGATGGCCGACGCCACCGCCAGGTACAGCAGCGCGGACGCGACCCCCACCACGACGGGGCGGGGCGGCTCGCCGGTGCGCTTGCTGCGCGGCACGTCGCACCGCAACTCCTCGATGGGAGGCAGCGTGGCGATCTGCTTCGGTTCGGACATCGCGCCCCAGCCTACAAGCTCGGCCGGGTTGCCCCTGCCCTCAGAACATGGCGGCGAGGGCATACTGGGGCCATGCACGACTGGGACGAGGCCTACGGTGAATCCGAGGCCATGTGGAGCGGCAACCCCAACGCGGCGCTGGTCACCGAGGCGGGCAGGCTGAGCCCCGGGTTGGCGCTCGACGTCGGCTCCGGCGAGGGCGCCGATGCCATCTGGTTGGAGCAGCAGGGCTGGGAGGTCGTGGGGCTCGAGCCGTCGTCGGTGGCCATCGGGCGGGCGGCCGCTGCGGCCAAGCGTGCCGGCATCGAGGTCGAGTGGGTCCACGGTGAACTGGGCCGGGCCTTCCTGCCCCACGCCGAGTACGACCTCGTCAGCGCCTGCTACCTTCCGCTGTTCACCGATTCGCACGAGCCCTCGCAACTCACGGGCCTCGTCGCGCCCGGTGGGCATCTGCTCGTCGTGCACCATGCCGACTGGGACAGCCACGCCCATGAGGGGCACCCGGCCCACGGCCGCGAACTGCTGGGCCCCGGGAAGGTCGCCGACGGCCTGCCCGATGGGTTCGAGATCGTGCTGCTGGAGGCGCGTGAGCGCGAGGTCGCCCACGGTGCCGGCGCGCACCACCGCGACGACATCGTCCTGCTCGCCCGCCGCGTGCGTTGACTACGCAACCAGGTGCGGCCACCCCGTCGCGAAGTATTCGACGAAGGCCTCGCCCACGCACTGGGCGCGCAGGTGGTCCTTCGTGACCGGGAACTCCGGGCCCGCGTAGCCGGGATCTGCGAGGGCCTTTGCCGCGAACTGCGCATCCGCGATGGCCGGGCGGCCGACGACCGCGAAATCGGCGCCGTCAGCCAGCGCAGCCGACAGTTCCGCCGAGCTGCCGAGCTTGCCGGTGACGCCCAGCCTGGTGCGACCGCGGGGGAGCGAGGCGAAGGTGGCCAGCAACTCCTGGCCCGGCGCGTCCTCGCGGTGCTTGCGCACGTCCCACAGCGACATGTCGAGGTAGTCGACCCGGTCGTCGGTCAGCAGCCTGCCGGCCAGGGCCACCATCTCGGGGGTGGACAGGTTGAAGCGCTCGGCGGACAGCCGTACCCCCACCTGGAACTGCGACGAGGTGCGCGAGCGGACGGCGTCGAGGATCTCGAGGACGATCCGCGCGCGGCCCTCGGCGTCGCCGCCGTAGCCGTCGCTGCGGTCGTTGGTGAGGGCCAGGAACTGGGTGAGCAGGTACCCGTGGGCGCCGTGCAGTTCGACGCCGTCGAACCCGGCGCGCTCGACGCGGGCCGCGCCGTCGGCGAAGGCCTCGACGACGCGCTTCACCTCGTCGGTCGTGAGGCCGCGTACCCCCTGCTCGGGGATGTCGACGGCGCTGACGAGCGGGCGGCCGGAGGCAACCGGATCGGCCACCGCGCCGCCATGGTGGATCTGGACCGACGAGACGCTGCCGGCCGCGCGGATCCCGTCGGCCATGCGGGCCAGGCCGGGAAGCTGCGCGTCGTCGTCGACGCCCAACTGCCCCTCCCACGCCTTGCCGGCCACGTCGACGTAGGCCGCGGCGGTCATCGTCATCCCGAAGCCGCCCTCCGCGCGGGCCACCAGCCAGGTGATCTCGTCGTCGGAGAGCGTGCCATCGGGGTTGCTCTGCTTGTTGGTCATGGGCGCCAGCGACAGCCGGTTCGGCCACGCGGGGCCGTGCGCCAGTTCGAGGGGGGTGCGGAGTTCGGTCACACCCACGATTCTAGGAGCCGACGCTGAGGTCGACGGTGGCCGCCTCCAGCGGGGTCACGTCGGGGCGCAGCCGCAGCAGCACCGGCTGGCGCAGCACGCCGTCGGGCGTGACGTTGAGATAGCGCACCTGCACGCACAGCAGTGGCTCCACCCAGTGGGTGCGGCGGGCGGTCGGATCCTGCGGCGGTGCGGGATCGAACGGCGGGGTGGGGCGTTCGGTGGTGCGCAGCACCTGGAGGAGGGCGTCCTTCTCGGCATGGCTCAGCCCCGAGCCCGCGCGGCCGAGCGGGTAGAGGACGGGTGCGGTCTCGAAGGTCGCCTCGTCAGCCGGGTGGCCGAGCCAGACCGCGCCCAAGCGCTTGTCGTCGCCGGTTTCCGGGATCCAGCCGCCGATCACCGCGACCAGTTCCGTGCGGTGCGGCGTCTTGACCCAGTCGGTGCTGCGGGCGCCCGGGAGGTACGCCGATTCCGCGCGTTTGCTGATGACCCCCTCCAGGCCCGCCTCGCGGGTGAAGGCGGCCAGGGCCTCACCGTCGTCGTGCTGCTCGGAGAGTTGCCAGTGGGGGCGGTCGAGGTCGACTTCTTCGAGCCGACGGCGGCGTTCGGCCAGCGGGAGGCGGGTGAGGTCCTCGTCGCCCACGCGTAGGAGATCGAAGGCGACGAACGTGACGGGCCGCTCGCGCGACCATTGGGCTGCGCGGGCGGGGTTGCGCACGTGCATGCGGTGCGCGATGGCATGGAAGGACGGGATTCCGTCGTCGTTCAGGGCGATGAGTTCGCCGTCGAGCAACAGCCCATCGGGCAGGCCCACGGCTCCGGCCGCCACTTCCGGGTAGGCGACCGTGATCTCGCCCTCGTTGCGGTTGCGGAGGATGAGCGTGCCGTCGCGGGTCTCGGCGAGCGCGCGCACGCCGTCCCACTTGACCTCGTGCAGCCAGCCCTCGCCCTGCGGCGGCACGCCGGGGGTCCGGGTGGGGGTGGCCAGCATGGGGCGCACGGCTACTGCGTCCAGTGCACGCGCGACTGGGCCAGCGCCGCGCGGTCCTGCTCCGACGGCGGCTGGACGAGCAGCCTGGGCGGGAAGGTGCCCTCGTGCAGCGAGAACAGGTGCGGGCAGGTGACCAGCGCGTTGTTGAGGTTCACGCCGAGCGGCTCGTCGTCCTCCTCGCGGAAGAAGACGATGAGGTCGGTGCGGGGGATGCTGGTCACGTCGTCGGAGGTGACGGCGAGGGTCTCCCACTGGCTGTGGCGCTCGATCTGCAGCATCGAGGACGCGAAGGGGCCCGGCTCGGCCTGGAGGCGTTCGCGCTGGCGCCCGTGCTGCTCGGCGTGGATGTCGGCCCTGAGCTTCGTGAGTCGCTTCTCGGCGGGGTGGCCGGCGGGGGGCAGCCACTCGCGCCAGGCGTTGTCGGCCTGTACGTGGGGGAGGGGACAGACCTCCTTGTGGGAGCCGCGCACGGATTCGAGTACGTCCAGGAAGTCGTCCCAGTGCTCGGTCTGGGTGTCGACGAGGAACAGGTCCTCCCGCGTGGCGGGCACGGCGGCCCATTCGGTGTCGGTGGTCTGCTCCATCTGGCGCAGGGCAACGTCCATGGTCTGGAGGTCGGCGAACCAGGCGCAGTCGTTGCCCTCGGAGGCGTGCACCACGAGGATCGAGTTGTCCTCGACGATGGGGGCCAGGCCGAACTGCTCCGTGGTGTCACGCAGCCTCAGCACCGCCCTGGCGGCGCGCGTGATCTGCTCCTCTGGCGTCTCACCCTCGATCTTGTGCCGGCTGACGGGCATGACTGCGGTGGGCAGGTCGATGGCCAGGCCGACGCCGATGTAGTCGGTCAGTGGGAAGGTCATGGCGGGGGTGTTCTCGCCGTCGAAGTAGTCGGCGCTACGGACGAGCGGGATGGCCTCGTCGAGGTCGACCTCCTCGTCGAGGTGCGTCTGGACGGTGACGAGCAGCTTGTCGAGCGAGGCGTGGAAGCGCAGGAGCGCGTCCTCCTCGGATTCGCCGGGTTCCGGCTGAGCCAGTTGCGGGTTGCAGGTGATGTCCTCGCCGGTCAGCAAGGTCAGTGCGATCATCCCTGGATGCTCGGTGCTCGGCTCCGCGGCCACGACGAGTGGGTGGGCGAGGGCGGCGTCGACTGCGTCGTCCAAGTTCATGCCTCGACCCTACCCGCACGCACCGGGCCACGAGTGTCCTGCGACGGCGGCCTGAACCGAGGCGGGCGTCCTTCGCGGCGTGTGGCGAGGGACGATCAGCTCAACTTGCGCACGGCGAGCTCGACGAAGAGCTGGGCGCCGTCGTCGAGCACGGAGTCGTCGAACTGCGCGTAGGCCGAGTGGTTCATGGGGGCGGTGGCCGGGTCCTCGTCGGGCGGGCAGGCGGACAGCCCGATGAAGCAGCCGGGCGCCTCCTGCAGCAGGCGGGAGAAGTCCTCCGCCGCCGCGAGGGGCTTGGCCCAGCGGGCGTGGCGGTCTTCGCCGAAGAGTTCGGTGACGACGGCGGCCACCGCGTCGGCCTCGTCGTCGTCGTTGACGGTGACGGGGTATTGCTCCCAGAGGTCGAACTCGCCGCGCACGCCGTGGGCCGACGCGATGCCCTCGACCACCTGCGGGATGGTCTCGATGAGTTTGGCGCGCACGTCAGTGTCGAAGGTGCGCAGGGTCGCCTCGAGCTTGCCCTCCTCGGGGATGACGTTGGCGATGGTGCCGGCCTGGAGCAGGCCGACGGTGACGACGACGGGGTTCTGCACGTCGAAGCGCCTGGTGACCATGGTGTTGAGCGCGGTGGTGATCTCCGCGAGAGCCGGGACGGGATCCGCGGCGCGGTGCGGGGTGGAGCCGTGGCCGCCGTTGCCGATCACCTTCACGCGCGCGACGTCGGAGCTCGCCATCACGGTGCCGGGCTTGGTGCTGAAGGTGCCGAGGGGGTCGAGGGCGGACCACACGTGGATGGCGTAGACCCAATCGGGCCGCGAGCCCGCGACGTCGAGGAGGCCCTCGTCGAGCATGTACTTCGCGCCGTCCATGCCCTCCTCGCCGGGCTGGAACATGAAGATGACGTCGCCTGCGAGGTCGTCCTTCCGGGCGCAGAGGTCGTGCGCGGCGCCGACGAGCATCGAGACGTGGAGGTCGTGGCCGCAGGCGTGCATGTTGCCGTTGGTCGACGCGTACTCGAGACCGGTGCGTTCCTCGACGGGGAGCGCGTCCATGTCGGCGCGCAGCAGCACGACGGGGCGCTTGCCCTGCGTCGGGCGTCCGCCGCGGAGGACGGCGACGACGCTGGTGACGGATTCGCCGAGCGTGATCTCCAGGGGCAGGCCGTCGAGGGCTTCGAGGATGCGGGCCTGCGTCTCGGGGAGTTGGAGCCCCACCTCGGGGATCTGGTGGAGTTCGCGGCGAAGGGCAACCAGGTCGATCATGGCCCCAACCTACTAGGGCCGGGCGGGGTCAGCCCACGAAGAACTGCTTGGCGCCGTCGAACATCATCTGGATGGCGATGATGACCAGGATCATGCCCATCAGCCGCTCCATGGCGATGAGCGTCTTGTCGCCGACGACGCGGCGCAGGAAGCCGGACATGTATAGGATCACGGCCGTGGCCAGCCAGGACAGCACCAGCGCGCCCAGGTAGACGGCCCACTGGTCCGGGTTCTGTGAGATGAGGACCACCTCGATGGCCAGCAGCGACGGCCCGGCCACGTAGGGGACCGCGAGGGGGACGATGAACGGTTCGTCGTCGGTGTGGGGTTCGCGCAGGTTCCGCTCCGGGGTGGGGAACACCATCCGGATGGCGATGAGCAGCAGGATCACGCCGCCGGCGGCCTCGAGCGCGGAGTTCTCGATGCTGAGGAGGTGCATGAGGCCCTGGCCCGCGAACAGGAAGGCCACCATCACCACCAACGCGATGAGCAGCTCGCGCAGGATGACCCACTGGCGACGCTCCTCGGGCGTGTTGCGCAGCGCGGTCAGGAACAGCGGGACGTTCCCCAGGGGATCCATGACGAGGAAGAACATCAGGGCGGCTGACAGCACTGGAGGGCGCTCCTTCCGGGCGGTGTGTGGGCGACGGCGAGCCCATCGTCGCCTACCGCTGGCCCCGTTGTCGATTCCGCCCCGGCCGCGCGTCGCCCCGCGTCGGGCAGGTGCAACCTGTGCGGCGAGTCCGCCGCACAAGTTCAACTTGCCCGGGCCCGCGTCGAGGGGAGCGCCGGGCAGGTACAACCTGTGCGGCAAGTCCGCCGCACAGGTTCAACCTGCCTGCCCTGAGGTTCACAGGTTGGCATATCGAAAAACGTTGTGCACATCGAGATTCGTTGTTATCGTTAATCGATATAGGACACGTTGAAGGAGGGTCACATGGCCGCCAAGGATCCGTTCAAGTTCAGCAAGACCGATTTCCAGTTGACTCGGCTGGTCGCAGGGCTCGCCGCCTTGGCGACGCTGGTGATCGCCGTGGTCAAGCCCGTCGCCGCGTGGGTCGTCGGCGATCCGCTCGTGGCCGAGGTCGAGCGCTTGGCCGAGACCCCGGCCGACGGCGCGAAGCCCGGCGTGACGCTCACCCACGGCTCCGCCGTCACCGCCGAATTCGCCGACGCGGGGGCGTCACTCTGGCTGGCCTCCATCATCCCTGGGGCCCTGTTCGCCGGCATCCTCATCGTCGTCCTCTGGCTGCTCTGGCGCCTCCTTGGAGACGTCGAGCGTGGCGAACCGTTCACCCTCGCCAACGTCTGGCGCATGCGCGGCATTGCGTGGGCCATGGTGGGCGGCGCGTTCCTGCTGTTCACCGTCGACGGTCTTGCCAACGCCTATCTGACCCAGCACGCCGCCGAGGGCGCCAGCACCATGTTCACCAACACCACCACCGCCTCAGACCTGCTCCTGCCCGGCGCGGGATTCCTCATCGGAGCCCTGGCCGAAGCCTTCAAGCGTGGCGTCGTCCTCGAAGGCGACGTGGAGGGCCTGGTGTGATGGCCGTCGACGAACGGCACCGCGTGGTCTGCCACCTCGACGACCTACTCGAGGCGAGGGGGATGACGCTGGCCGCCCTCGCCGACGAGGTCGGCGTGACCGTCGTGAACCTGTCGGTGTTGAAGAACAACCGCGCCAAGGCGGTCCGCTTCTCCACGCTCACCGCCCTCTGCGACGTGCTGGACTGCCAGCCCGGCGACCTCTTCACCGTGACTGGCCCCTGAGCGTCGCGCTCAGGGATCATGCGTGGCCTTTCGAGGACCCCCCTGCAACTGTGGCCGAATCGTTACCGCAATCGCTTGACTACGACGCGACGTAGTCAATAATCTCAACGCACAACAAAGCGCTCCTTTCTGACTTCCTGAGAGCGCTTCCACAGTGCAGCAAGGGTGCTGCACCAGAAGGGATGAGTTACCCATGGCACTTTCACGTCGAAACCTGATCTCCATCTCCGCCGCGGCCCTCGCGGCAGGCGCCCTCGCGGCCTGCAGCGACGAGCGCGGCGGCGACACCGCTGACCCGGCCCCGGCCGACGGCACCACCGGCGCTGCGCCTGCCGACGGCGAGACCACCCCCACCGGCGGCGAGGCCGGCGGCCTCATCGGCATCGCGATGCCCACCAAGAGCCTCGAGCGCTGGAACCGCGACGGCGCCCACCTCGAGGGCCTCCTCAAGGAGATGGGCTACGAGACCAGCCTCCAGTACGCCGACAACAAGCAGGACCAGCAGAACAACCAGATCCAGAACATGATCAACGACGGCGCCAAGGTCGTCGTCATCGCCTCCATCGACGGCACCGCGATGGGCCCCATCCTCCAGACGGCCGCCGACGCCGGCGTGAAGGTCTTCGCCTACGACCGCCTCATCAACGGCACCGAGAACGTGGACTACTACGCCACGTTCGACAACTACAAGGTGGGCCAGCTCCAGGGCCAGTACATCCTCGACCACATGGACGACTACAAGAACGACGACGGCTCGATCAACCTCGAACCCTTCGCCGGCTCGCCCGACGACAACAACGTGCGCTACTTCTTCGGGGGCGCCTGGGATCTCCTCGGCCCCGAGGTCGAGAAGGGCACCTTCACCGTCCCGTCGGGCAAGGCGCCCGCGGATTCCGACGGCTGGGCCTCCATCGGCATCCAGGGCTGGGCCTCCTCCGGCGCCCAGTCCGAGATGGAGAACCGCATCAACTCGTTCTACGGCGACGGCAAGAAGGTCAACATCGTCCTGTCCCCCAACGACTCGCTGGCACTCGGCATCCAGCAGGCGCTCGAGGGCGCCGGCTACACGCCGGGCGAGGACTGGCCGCTGCTGACCGGCCAGGACGCCGACCTGGCCAACGTGCAGGCCATGGTGCAGGGCAAGCAGACGATGGACGTCTGGAAGGACACCCGCATGCTCGGTGAGCAGGTCGCCAAGATGGTCGACCAGCTCGTCAAGGGCGAAGAGGTCGAGACCAACGACACCGAGACGTACGACAATGGCGTCAAGGTGGTGCCCTCGTTCCTGATCGACCCCGTCGTCGTGACCATGGACAACATCGAGGAGCAGCTGGTCGAATCCGGCTTCTACACGGCTGAGGACATCGGTCTCTGACAACTGAACAACAAGCCCGGAGAGGAGCGAGGTCAGTGACGGACCCGATTCTGGAGATGCGCGGCATCGGAAAGACCTTCGGGCCGGTGCGGGCCCTCCAGGACGTGACCATGACGGTCATGCCTGGGGAGATCCGCGCGGTCTGTGGGGAGAACGGCGCCGGCAAGTCGACGCTGATGAACGTCCTCTCCGGGCTCTACCCGTACGGCTCGTACGAGGGGGAGATCCACTACCAGGGGAAGGAGACGAGGTTCCGGTCGTTGCGAGACAGCGAGGCCGTGGGCATCGTGATCATCCACCAGGAGTTGGGCCTCTCCCCGTACCTGTCGATCGCCGAGAACATCTTCCTCGGCAACGAGCGCTCCAGGATGGGCGTGATCGACTGGCGCGAGACCAACAGCCGCGCCAAGGAACTGCTCGAGCGCGTTGGGCTCCGGGAGAAGGTCGAGACCCGCGTCATGGACATCGGCGTCGGCAAGCAGCAGCTCGTCGAGATCGCCAAGGCCCTGTCGAAGGAGGTCAAGCTCCTCATCCTCGACGAGCCCACCGCCGCCCTCAACGACGAGGACTCGGCCCACCTGCTCGGCCTCATGCGGCAGCTGCGCGAGGAGGGCGTGACCCAGATCCTCATCTCGCACAAGCTCAACGAGGTCATGGCCATCGCCGACAACGTCACCGTCATCCGCGACGGCGCGGTCGTAGAGACGCTCTCGAATGCGGACGACGCGGAGGACAAGGCGACGGAGGCCCGCATCATCCGCTCGATGGTCGGCCGCCCGCTCGACCACCGCTTCCCGCCGCGCGAGCCCGAGATCGGCGAAGAACTGCTCCGGCTCGAGGACTGGACGGTCCACCACCCGGAGGACCCGCAGCGGGTGATCGTCGACAACGCCTCGCTGTCGGTGCGCCGCGGCGAGATCGTCGGCATCGCCGGGCTGATGGGCGCCGGCCGCACCGAGCTGGCGATGAGCCTGTTCGGCCACCAGTATGGTTCCCGCATCTCCGGCAAGGTCATCAAGGACGGCAAGGAGATCCGCACGGAGACGGTGCCGCGGGCGATCGGGCACGGCCTGGCCTACGTCAGCGAGGACCGCAAGAAGTACGGCCTCAACCTGATCGCCGAGATCCGCCACAACATCTCCGGCGCCTCGCTGGGCAAGATCAGCAAGCGCGGGGTCATCAACAAGACCACCGAGGACACCGTCGCCCGCGACTTCCGCAACAAGATGCGGATCCGCTCGTCGGGCATCCAGCAACTGGCGGGCAACCTGTCGGGCGGCAACCAGCAGAAGGTCTCGCTCAGCAAGTGGGTCTTCTCGGATCCGGACGTCCTCATCCTCGACGAGCCGACGCGCGGCATCGACGTCGGCGCCAAGTACGAGATCTACGAAATCATCAACGAGCTCGCGGCGAGCGGACGGGGCATCATCGTGATCTCCTCCGAACTGCCCGAGCTCCTCGGTCTGTGTGACCGCATCTATGCCCTGAGTGAAGGGCGCATCACCGGGCAGTTGCCCAGGGAAGAAGCGACGCAGGAGTCGCTGATGGAACTCATGACGATGGAGGCCGCGCGATGAGCGAAGCTGTCACCCAACCGGATCGCGCCGCTGAGAAGCCGCCCAGCGTGTTCAACGTGGGCGCGAGCCTGCGTCAGTACGGCATCTTCCTGGCGCTGGTGCTGATCATCGTGCTGTTCCAGTTCCTCACCGACGGCCGGCTGCTGCAGCCCAACAACGTCACCAGCCTCGTCCAGCAGAACGCCTACGTGCTGATCCTCGCCGTCGGCATGCTGATGGTCATCGTGGCCGGCCACATCGACCTGTCGGTCGGCTCCGTGGTCGCCGCCGTGGGCGGCGTGATCGGCGTGCTGATGATCGACTACGACTGGGGCACCTGGATCACCGTGCTCGTCGCACTCCTGATCGGCGGGCTCATCGGCGCCTGGCAGGGCTTCTGGGTCGCCTACGTCGGCGTGCCCGCGTTCATCGTGACGCTCGGCGGCATGATGATCTTCCGCGGCGTGGCCCTCGTGCTCGTCGGCTACACCCGCTCCGGCTTCGAGAGCGACTTCATCGCCATCTCCAACTCCGGCGTCGCCGGGCTCACCGGCTTCGTCGGCATGCTCGACGCGTTCACCCTCATCGTCGGCATCATCGGCATCCTGGCCGTGCTCTTCTTCTCCATCCGCAAGCGGCTGGCCCTCAGGAAGCGCAACCTCGACGTGGAGCCGTCGGTCCTCTTCTGGGTCAAGCTCGTCTCGCTCGCGGCCGCCATCGGCCTGGCCACCTACTGGATCGCCCGCTCCAACCTCGCGCTGCCGTACGTGCTGATCATCGTCGGTGCCGTGGTGTTCGCCTACGCCTGGCTGATGGGCTCGACGGTGTTCGGCCGCCACGTCTACGCCATCGGCGGCAACCTGGCCGCGGCCAAGCTGTCGGGCATCAACACCAAGAAGGTCAACTTCTGGCTGTTCGTGAACATGGGCCTCCTCGGCGGCCTCGCGGCGATCATCGTCACCTCCCGTGCCGGCGCGGCGGCCGCTGCGGCCGGCACCGGCTACGAACTCGACGTGATCGCGGCCTGCTTCATCGGTGGTGCCGCGGTCACCGGCGGCATCGGCCGCGTCTCCGGCGCCGTGATCGGCGCCCTCATCATGGGCGTGCTCAACATGGGCCTGTCCATCATGGGCGTCGACCCCTCGTGGCAGCAGATCATCAAGGGCCTCGTGCTCACGCTCGCCGTCGCCTTCGACCTCATCAACAAGTCCCGCTCCGCCGGCCGCGCGGGCTGACCGTCCCCCTAGCTGAAAAGAGATTCCCATGACCCGCAAGCCCACCCCCGAAGACAAGTTCTCGTTCGGCCTCTGGACCGTCGGCTGGACCGGCACCGATCCCTTCGGCGTCAACACCCGCCCGGCGTTCGACCCGTGGCACTACGCCGAGAAGCTCGCCGAGCTGGGCGCCTGGGGCATCACGTTCCACGACAACGACGTGTTCGCCTTCGACGCCACCGACGAGGAGCGCGCCTCCCGCGTCGGCCAACTCAAGGATGCCGCCGACAAGGCCGGCCTGGTCATCGAGATGGTCACCACCAACACGTTCACGCACCCCGTCTTCAAGGACGGTGGGCTGACCTCCAACGACCGCGCCGTGCGTCGCTTCGGGCTGCGCAAGGTGCTCAAGAACGTGGATCTGGCCGCCGAGCTCGGCGCCACACTGTTCGTGATGTGGGGCGGCCGCGAGGGCACCGAGTACGAATCCTCCAAGGACCTCTACGCGGCCCATGCGCGCTACGCCGAGGGCCTCGACACCGTCGCGGCCTACATCAAGGAGCAGGGCTACGACCTGCGCATCGGCCTGGAGCCCAAGCCCAACGAGCCGCGCGGCGACATCTTCCTGCCCACGATCGGGCATGCGCTGGCGCTGATCGCGGATCTCGACCACGGCGACATCGTGGGCCTCAATCCGGAGGTCGGCCACGAGCAGATGGCCAACCTCAACTACACCCACGGCATCGCGCAGGCGCTGTACTCGGACAAGCTGTTCCACATCGACCTCAACGGCCAGCGCGGCGTCAAGTACGACCAGGACCTCGTCTTCGGCCACGGCGACCTGATCAGCGCCTTCTTCACCGTCGACCTCCTCGTCAACGGCTTCCCGTTCTCGCCGGACGCCCCGCGCTATGAGGGCCCGATCCACTTCGACTACAAACCCAGCCGCACCGAGGGCATCCAGGGCATCTGGGATTCAGCGCGGGCGAACATGGACATGTACCTCATGCTCGCGGAGAAGGCGAAGGCCTTCCGCGTGGATCCCGAGGTGCAGGCGCTGATGAAGGAGGCCTCCGTCGACGAGTTGGCCCAGCCCACGTTGGCAGAGGGCGAGTCGATCGCCGACTTCCTGGCCGCCGACGAGCCGTTCGACGCCGACGAGAAGGGGGCGCGCGAGTACCGCTACGTCGAGCTGTACCAGGCCGCGATGCGCCACCTCATCGGCTGAGTTCCTCGGGACCCGGAAGTCTCATCGACACCCGGATCGTCGGTCAGGCGTTGAACGCGAACGCCGCGACGGCGTCGAGCCGCGGGAACGGGATCGACACATCCGCGGACGCCGCCGCGGCCGGCTTGGCGCAGTAGGCGACCGACAACCCGGCGGCGTCGAACATGTCGAGGTCGTTGGCGCCATCCCCGACGGCGACGGTGAGCTCGGCGTCGACCTTGTGCTCGTGCGCGAACCGCAGCAGGTCGCGCGCCTTCTGCTGCCGGTCCACGATGTCGCCGACGACGCGGCCGGTCAGCCGCTCGACCCCGCCGACGGTCTCGGTCTCGAGGCGGTTGGCGTTGCAGAAGTCCAGGCCCAGGATGCGCGCGAGGGGGCCGACGAGTTGGGTGAAGCCGCCGGAGGTGATGCCCACCTTGGCCCCGGCGGCCTTGGCGGCACGGATGAGGTCCTCGGCGCCGGGCGACAGCGTCATGCGCGGCCCCACGTCGGAGAACACGGTCACGGAAAGTCCCTTGAGGGTGGCGACGCGTTCGCGCAGCGACTCCGCGAAGTCGAGCTCGCCGCGCATCGCGCGCTCGGTGATCTCGGCCACCCGTTCGCCCGCACCCGCATGCTCGGCGAGGAGGTCGACCGCCTCGGTGGTGGTCAGCGTGGAATCCACGTCCAGCAACAGCAGTCGGGCGGGCTGGGCGGCGAGTGGCCGGGTGAGCACCCCGACGGCGACGTTGCCCGCGACCGCCCTCAGCGCCTGGCGCAGCGCGGCCGGGTCGTCGTGGCGCGCGTACAGGTTGATCCGTTGCCCGTAGGCCGTCTCGTCGACGGTTGTCGAGATGGGGGCGGGGATCAGCGCCAGGAGCGATTCGGGAACGGGGCCGGTGGCCGCCAGCGTCACGCGGATGTCCATGCGGCCACCCTAACGGTTACCTCGGGGCCGCAATCGGCGTGACCGGCACCGTGAGCTCCTCGCCGCCGCGCAGGATGGTGACCTCCATGACCTCGCCGACTCGGCCGGCGCGCACGAGCGCCACCAGTGACTCGGTCGAGTTGACGGGCTGTCCGTCGACGGCGGTGACGTGGTCTCCCACCTGGAGGCCGGCATCCTCGGCGGGGGAACCGGCGACGACCTCGACGACCTCGGCGCCCATCGGCCCGTAGGTCTGCACGTTGGAGGCGCTGACGCCCAGCTGGGGGTGCTGCGCGGTACCGGTGGCGATGAGTTGCTCGACGACGTAGCTGACCTGGTCTGACCCGATGGCGAACCCGATGCCGATGTTGCCCGCCTGCTCCTGGCCCGCCGTCGGGAGGGCGGCGATGGAGGAGGTGATGCCGACGAGTTCGCCGGCGCCGTTGACCAGCGCACCGCCCGAGTTGCCGGGGTTGATGGCGGCGTTGGTCTGGATGGCGGCGGTGACCACTCGGTTGTCGCGGGAGGGCTGGTTGACGGGCTCGTTGGTCACGGCGCGGGTGGTGACGGGCCGGTTCAGGGCGGAGACGATGCCGGTGGTGACGGTGTCGGCCAGGCCCAGCGGGTTGCCGATGGCCATGACGGGGTCGCCCACCTTCACTGCCTTGGAGTCGCCGTAGCCCATGACGGCGAGGTCAGCGGGCGGGTCGACCATCTTGATGACGGCGAGATCCGTCGAGGGGTCGAAGCCGACGGGTTCGGCGCGGTGGGCGGTGTTGCCGAGGAACACGGTGAGTTGGGCGCCGGTGCCTGCGGCCGCGACGACGTGGTTGTTGGTCACGATGTGGCCCGCGCCGTCGATGACGACGCCGGAGCCCTGCCCGCCGGCGCCGTTGCCGGCCACCTGGATGGCCACCACGGATTTCGAGGCGACCTCCGCCACCGCCGTCCAATCGGGGCTGCTGGGGTCAGCCTGCACGACGGTGGTCTGCTGCCCGCCGGCCGCCTCGGTGGTCTCGGTGCTGGGCGTGGGGGTCTGCGTGATGGCCGGCGCGGTGGCGGGCTCGACGTAGCGGGAGGCGACGAAGCCCGAGCCGCCGCCG
>DURG01000113.1 GCA_012837465.1 Propionibacterium sp.
ACCCGCGGCGCGTTGAGCACCACCGCGCAGGGCCTGCGCCCCGGCCGCATCCAGGGCGTCGCCATCAAGCAGGACCTCCTGCAGCGCGCCACCGGGCTGTACCAGATGACGGTCACCGTGCTGGGCTACGGCAACCCCACGGGCGACGAGAACCGCAGCACCAACGCCGTCGTGCTGCCCTTCGGCACGTGGGACGACGTGCTGACGGTGCTGCGCTTGATCTGGCCCGAGGTGGACCTGACGCAGGTCCAGCCCAACACGCAGCCCGAGCGGGCCAGGTGGTTGACGCCGGTGACGTTCGGCACGCACAACTGGGGCATCGGCGAGCACGTCGTCGTGACCCAGCACGGCCTGCTGGAGCGGACCTTCACGATCGTGCCGCACCGCCGGATGCAGTCGGCCAGCATCCACCAGGGGCCCATCCAGAAGCGGCTGCGGCTCGCGTCGGTGCACGTGCACACCACCGACGGCCCGGTGAACCAGCGGCTGTACCACCTCGACGAGGCCGACGCGCGCCGGGTGTTCGAGGAGCAGGTGGAACGCGCAAGGCTCGCCCGCGCCGCCGTCTGACGCCGACCCGCCGCCCCGCCGCCCCGCCGTTGGCGCGGTGACCGGCGCAAAGCGGGGTGGGTCCACCGATGCGCGGCACCGCTCGGCTACGCTGAAGCCCATGAGCATCATCCTCGGTATCGATGTCGGCGGCTCCGGCATCAAGGGCGCACCTGTTGACCTCACCGCCGGCGAATGGGCGGTGGACCGGGTGCGGATCCCGACCCCCAAGAAGTCGACCCCGCAGAACGTCGCCGCCGTGATGGCGGAGATCATCGACGAGTTCAAGGACCACGTGGGCGACAACCCCGTCGGCATCACCTTCCCGGCGCCGATCGTGCACGGGCGCATCCCGTTCATCGCCAACCTCGACCAGGAATGGGCCGGGCTCGAGGCGGACAAGTACCTCGAGGACAAGCTCGGCCGCAAGATCACGCTGGTCAACGACGCCGACGCCGCGGGCCTCGCCGAGGTGCACTTCGGTGCGGCCAAGGGGCACCCCGGCCTCGTCGTCATGACCACGCTCGGCACCGGCATCGGCACCGCGATCATCTACCGCGGCGTGCTCGTGCCCAACGCCGAACTCGGCCACATCGAGATGAACGGCAAGGATGCGGAGAAGCAGGCCGCCTCGTCGATCAAGGACAAGGAGGGGCTGAGCTACAAGCAGTGGGCCAAGCGACTCCAGCAGTACTACTCGACCCTGGAGATGCTGCTGTCGCCGGACCTGTTCGTGGTGGGCGGCGGCGTGAGCCGCGACTGGGACGAGTTCGGCCCCCTGCTGGAACTCAACACCGAGATCATCCCGGCGACGCTGCGCAACCGCGCGGGCATCATCGGCGCCGCCATCGCGGCCCAGGATGCCATCGAGAACCCGGACATGCTCGCCCAGCCCCACTGAACACCGACCTGACAAGCAGCAGGACGCCGACGCAGCCCGCGTCGGCGTCCTGTCGCATGAGGGTGGGGGCTAGTGCTCGGCGTGGCCCTTCCCCATCGGATCCGGGCCCGGGATGGGATCAGCGGCGCGCACAGCTGCGGCCACGTCGAGGTTGACGTCGCCCGCCTCGTAGGACGCGTTGAGCCGGCGGTACGTGCGGGTGAAGAACGCCAGCGTGGTGAGGATGACGCCGCCGACGCTCACCAGGACGAAGACCAGGGCGATGCCTCGGGCCTCGCCGTCGCCCAGCAGCCAGCCCCACTGCTGGCGCCCGGCGGGCGACTCCGCGTGGGGGATCAGCCAGAACTGCGCGAGGGGCCCGATCAGGAACGCGCTGATGGGTGAGGCGGAGACCTCCACGGCCTGCGCGAACCCGAACACCCGGCCCTGCTTCGCCAACGGCACCACCTGCTGCAGCAGCGTCTGCTCCGCGCCCTCGATGAACGGGATGAGCGCCATGTAGGCCACCATGCCGGCCACGAGCAACACCACGGAGTCGCGGATGGTGAACGCGCCGGCGACGACCCACATGGCCAGGCACGCGAGCAGCAGCGAGCGCAGCGGGAGGCGGCCCAGGCCCTTCTTCGCGATGATCGCGCCGCCGATGAGGAACCCGATGCCGGACAGGCCGAACAGGACGCCCCACCACTCGACGGAGACGAGTTCCAGGCCGTAGGGGTCGAGGAGCCCCATGAACACGCCGCCGAGGAAGTTGTTGAACGTGGAGAACAGGATCAGGCCGAGCAGCCCCGGCACGGCGACAACGGCGAGCCAGGCTCCCTTGAAGTCGACGGCCCTGGGCGCGCCCTCGGCGTGCACGATCTCGGGTTCCGGGATCCGCAGCGTGAGCAGGTGGATGAGCGAGACCAGCCCGATGGTCAGCGCGATCATCAGGGTCCAGAACAGCCCCAACCGACCGATGGCGAGGCCGGAGAAGATGCCGGTGACCATCATCGTCATGCCGTTGACGGTGCCCACCAGGCCGTTGGCGTTGGCGCGCCGCTCGGACGGGACGAGGATGGTCACGCACGTCGCCAGCGCGATGGCGCGGATGTTGGCCAGCAGGGCCCCCACCAGCACCAGGCCGCAGAAGAGCCAGAACCAGGGCCGGCCGAGGTCCATGAGGGCCTCCTCGGGCACCCTCAGGTACACGGCCGCCGCCAGCAGGAACGTCACCGCGGTGCCCAGCGCGGACACGACCATCACCTTGTGCTTGTGGTGCCGGTCCACCAACGTGCCGAACGGGACGCCCACGACCGCCATGGCGAGCATGTAGCCGCCGCCCAGGAAGGAGGTGGCGAGCACGGAGCGGGTCTCGAGGTAGGCCCAGAACGTGATGCCGAACCAGATGAAGGACGTGCCGAGCAGCGCCGCCGCCGTGTTGCCGAGGACGTGGCCGAAGGTGTGGGGCCGAGCGGTGTCTCCAGAAGTCACGGGGAAAGGTAGCACGACACCGCGCGGTGCCCGCAAGGGCTGGCGCGCCCGGGTTTCAGGGCCGCGGGAGGGGTGCGGCCTCGGGCAGTTCGCCGGGGCGCGGCCACCACGGGCGGTTATGCGCGTCGAGTTCGAGGCCGTGCTGGGCCTTGTCGAGGTGGGCCAGCCACGACGCCCGGCCCAGGTGTCGCCCGGAGGTGACCGACGACGGCGCCTCGCCGTCGAACGTGAAGCCGAGGCGCCGCGCGACGCCGGCGGAGGCGTGGTTGCCCGCGATCGCCTCCCAGGTGATGCGCTCGTAGCCGTGGGCGAAGGCCCAGTCGAGCAGGAGCGCCACGGCGCGGGTCATGAGGCCCCGGCCGCGGGCCTGCTCGAAGAGGTGGAAGCCGAGGTTGCCCACCGTCGGGGCGGTGCGGCGCAGTTCCAGCGTGCCCAGCATCGGGCCGTCGGCCGATTCGCGCACCGCGAAGACCTCGCCCACCCCGCTGGCCCACACCGTCGGGGCGTACTCGCGGATGAAGCCCTCGGCGTGGGGGCGCTCGTAGGGCCACGGCACGTTGAGGGTTTCGTGGACGAGCGGCGTGGTGCAGGCGGCGTACAGGGCGTCGATGTCGCCCTCACGTGGGAGGTCGAGCACGACGCCGTCGCCGCCCAGCGCGAACGCTCGCGTCATCGGTTCCTCCTTCCGCGGCCGGGGTGCGCGCCCAAATCTAGATTTGCGCTCGTCTTACCACCCGAATCTAGATTGGGCGCGTCCAGCGATCCGGGGGGCGGGTGCCCGAATCTAGATTTGCGCTCGTCCGTGGTCGCAAATCTAGATTTGGGCGCCCTCGCTACATGCGGTCGGGGGCGTCGATGCCGAGGAGGTCGAGGCCCTTGGCGAGCACCTGCTTGGTGGCCGCGCAGAGCGCCAAGCGCGACGCGCGGGTGTCGCCCTCGGACTTCAGCACGGGGCACGCCTCATAGAACGAGGCCAGCGCGCCGGCCAGGTCGTAGAGGTAGGCGCACAACTTGTGCGGCTGCAGGTGCTGCGCCACGTCGTCGACCACCTCGCCGAAGCCGCTCAGCAGCAGCGCGAGGTGTTGCTCGGCCGGCTCCTCGAGGACGGTGACGGAACCCCAGTGGATGTCCTCGGCCTCGGCCTTGCGCAGGATCTGGTTGACGCGGGCGTGGGCGTACTGGAGGTACGGGCCGGTGTCGCCGGTGGTCTGGACCATGCGTTCTGCGTCGAAGGTGTAGTCCTTCTGCAGGCCGTTGGAGAGGTCGGCGTACTTGATCGCGGCCAGGGCGATGTTGGGCGCTGCGACCTCCTCGGCGGCATCGAGCAGCGAGCCGAGGGTGGCCGCGGAGCCGTCGCGGGTCTTGAACGGGCGGCCGTCTGTGCCCAGCACCATGCCGTAGCCGACGTGCTGCGCGGTGACGTCGCCGGGCAGGAAGCCGGCCTTGCGGGCGGCGGCGAAGACCTGCTTGAAGTGGCCGGCCTGGCGCAGGTCCGTGACGTAGATGATGCGATCGGCGTGCAGTTCGCCCACGCGGCGGCGGATGGCGGCCAGATCGGTGGTCGCGTAGCCGTAGCCCCCGTCGGACTTGCGCACGATCAGCGGGGCCTCGAAACCCTCCACGAACACGCACAGGGCGCCGTCGTCCACGACCGCGACGCCGCTCTCCTCGAGTTCCTCCACGAGGACGGGAAGGTCGTCGTTGTAGGTGGATTCGCCGGCCAGGTCATCGTCGGTGAGCTTGACGCCCAGGCGGCGGTAGGCCTCGTTGAAGGCGGGCTTGGAGATGTCGACGAGTTGCTG
>DURG01000114.1 GCA_012837465.1 Propionibacterium sp.
CGCGGACTTCGAGCGCACCCTGGCGGAGCGTCGCGACGCCGCGGCCGCGGACTTCAAGCTCGCGATGGGCCAGCGCGAGGAGCAGCTCAACGCGGCCGAGGAGAGCCTGCGCGGCGCCGAGAATGACGCGATGCGCGTGATCGCCGACGCCAACTCGCACGCCGAGGCGATCAGGACCAAGGCCCAGACCGAGGCGGAGGAACTCGTCAGCGAGGCCCGCACGCAGGCCGACCGTATCCGCCGCGACTCCGACCGCGAACTCGCCGCCCTCACCCAGCGCCGCGACTCCATCACGGCCCAGCTGTCCAACGTGCGCCAGATGCTGGCCACCCTCGGCGGCGGCGCGGCGCTCGCGGCAGTCGACGCCGAGCCGCTGCCCGTCGACGACCAGGACGAGGAAGTCGCCGAAGAGGAGTAGCTGGTCCCTGAGCGTGAGCGCCAGCGAACGACGAAAGGCGTTGTCCTGAGTGTTCGTGAGGTACGAGCGAACGTATCGAAGGGGCTCCCGCAGCCGGTCTTTGGCCCTGACCGCAGCTTGGTTCCGCAGGGTCTGATGGGGGCCCTCCCCGCCCATGTGGATCCCGATCTCTTGTGCTCGGGTGGTGCTGGGTCGGGGATCGGGGTCCACAACGCCCGCCCTAACCCTGTCGGGCCCCCATCAGCCCCTGCTTTGATGCTTCGGGTGTGTCTGGTTGCTCGCCGACCCCGTGCCCGAACATCCATCCGCCTGCCCCCGGTCACCCCTTTGAGCTTGGAGCGACACGTCAACCGTTGTTGACGCGTTCGTCGGCGGCGATCCGGGCTGCCTGCTCGTCGCTGACTCCGACGCACACCACCGTCGAGCCGAGCCCCAACGCGGGCGACACCAGGGCCTCGGCCACGACGTCGAACCCAGGCCTGGGATCCCGCAGCAGCACGCGGCTGTCGCGACCCTCGACGGCAGGTGCCGGCGCCCCGTCCCACTCGTAGGCCTCACCCTCCAGCGCGACGTCGTGCAGGTCCGGCTGCGTGAACACGTCGCGGTAGTCGACGGCGTTCTCGGGCGGGGTGGGGAAGCCGAGGCCGAGGGGGTGCAGCGAGCAGGCGACCGTGAACTCAGCCCGCCGGTCATCGCCCGGCCCCACGACGAGGAAGTCGGCGCCCGTCACGCCTGCGTTGACCGGGCAACCGCGCTGCCACGCGGCGGCGATCCAGACGAGGCTCACCCAGTGCCCAGGATGCGACTCCGCCAGCGCGACGTCGATCGGCTCGCCGTCGTCGAAGCCGAGGTCCGCGATCAGGTTGGCCGTCTTGTCCACCCAGTTGGCGAATGTGATGGCGGACAACTCGATGCGGGTGTCGCCCTGGTAGTACGTGATGAACGGCTGGGGGCCGTGCGCGGCCACCCGCCTCTGCAGCGCCGAGATGAGCATGTTGGCCAGCCTAGACGGCTAGGGTTTCGGCCATGCGATACGTGGTGATCATGGCCGGCGGATCCGGCACCCGGCTGTGGCCGTTGTCCCGCCAGGGCCGGCCCAAGCAACTCCTTGAGATGCTCGACGGCAAGTCCCTCCTCCGGTTGGCCTACGAACGGCTCATCGGACTGGTGGACGAGGACAGGATCCTCGTGTGCACCGGCCGCGCCCACGCCGACGACGTGCGCGCTCAACTTCCCGAACTCGCCGAGGGCAACATCCTGGGTGAGCCCGAGGGCCGCGACTCCCTCAACGCCGTCGCCTGGTCCGCCGCGGTCGTCGCGGACCGTGACCCGGAGGGCGTCGTCGCCATGGTGACCGCAGACCACATCATCGAGCCCGTCGACGAGTTCCAGCGCTCACTCGCCACCGCCTTCGAGGTGGCCGAGGCTCGCCCCAACTCGCTGGTGACCCTGGGCGTCGTGCCCACGTCGCCGCACACCGGCTACGGCTACCTGCACCGAGCAGACGAACTCGACGGGTTCCCCGGCGTCCACCGGATCTCCGAGTTCAAGGAGAAGCCGGCCCTCGACGTGGCGCAGGCCTACCTCGACTCCGGCGAGTACTGGTGGAACGCAGGCATGTTCGTGTGGCGCGCCACCACGCTGCTCGGCCAACTCGACCAGCTGCTGCCCGAGACGGCCCGGACGGTGCGCGAGATCGTCGCCGATCCCCAGCGGCTCGACGAGTTGTTCCTCACCCTGCAGAAGATCTCCGTCGACTATGCCGTCATGGAGCCCGCCTCGGTCGGGCGCACCGACGCCGAGGTGGTCAGCGTCGGCCTCCACATCGACTGGCAGGACGTCGGCGGCTTCCTCTCGCTCGCGGAGATGCTCACCCATGACGAGCACGGCAACGCCATCGACGGCCGCACGGTCACCCTCGACACCTCGGGCAGCGTGCTGGTCAATGCCGCCGGCCCCGATCACGTCGTCGCCGCCATGGGCCTGGAGGGCTGCCTCGTCGTCGCCACCGGCAGCGCGACCTTGGTGACGCGCCTGGGGGACACCGAACGCATCCGGGAACTGGTCGATCTGGTGCGAACCCAGGCTGGTGCACGATACGCGTAGCCGAGGGAAGCGCAGCCCACCTGGATCAGGCGAGGAGGAGGCAGGTCGCCACCACCATCGGCCGCACCGCTGAAAGCAAGTGCGACACGCCCGGGATCCAAGAAAGGTGACGGATTCCCGGCTTCCGCTTGACCGATCAAAATCACTCGTGTGTAATTCAAGGCAAGAAAGGAGGGGTACATGGACGAGACATGGGAGCTTTTCAGCGATGAAGGAGCTTTTGCATGGCAGGCAGAAGCCTTGTGTGCCCAAACCGATCCTGAAGCCTTCTTTCCGGAGAAGGGCGGGTCGACCCGGGATGCAAAGCGGGTCTGCCTGAGTTGCACCGTCCGCACCGAATGCCTGGAGTACGCGCTCGCCAACGATGAGCGATTCGGCATCTGGGGCGGCCTCTCGGAGCGGGAACGCCGCAAGCTCAAGCGCGCTGCCGGCTGAGTTCTTCGTGACCGAGGCACCGCAGCACGGGGTCATCGAGGACGATCTCTGGGCGTGGATCGATGCGGACGACCCGGTATCGGACGTCCCAGACATCGATCCGGCCGAAGTGGTCGCCGTCATGGTGACCCACGACGCAGCCGAATGGCTGCCCCGCCAACTCCTGTCGTTGGCCATGCTCACCACGCGGCCGGGCCGCCTCGTGGTGGTCGACACCGGCTCCGCAGACGACACCCTCACCCTCGTGCACCGCGCCCGTGACGAGGGGGTCGTCGACGAGGTCGTCGAGGCGGACGCCGACACCACCTTCGGGCAGGCCGTCCACCTGGCCCTCGCCGACACCGAGCCTGAATGGATCTGGCTGCTCCACGACGACTCCGCCCCGCGTAAGGATGCGCTGGAGCACCTGCTCGACGGTGCCCGTCAGGCAGACATCGTCGTGCCCAAGCTGTTGCAGCCCAAGCGCCGCAACTACCCCGAGACCCTCTCGGAGGCCGGCCACGCCATCACGCCCGGCGGCATCCGTGTGCCCATGGTCGAGGAGGGCGACGTCGACCAGGGCCAGATCGAGGCCCGCGACATCCTCGGCGCCTCCACGGCGGGCCTGCTTGTCCGCGGCGACACCTGGCGGGAGATCGGTGGGCTGGCGCCCGAGGTCGCCCGGCACCGCGACGGCGTGGACCTCGGCTGGCGCGCCAATGCCGTCGGCTTCCGGGTTCTGTCCTGGCCCGCCGCGGCCCTCCACCACCGCCGCGCCGGCCGCACGGGCGAGCGGCCCGGTGCCCAGCACCCCCACATCGACGACCGCCTCGCCGCCCTGCGCATCGCTGGCGCCCACGGGGCCTCCGGCATCGGCCTGGCGTTCGCCTCCATCCTCCGCGCGCTGGGCTTCCTGCTGGCCAAGTCCCCGTCGTTCGCGATGGCCGAACTCAAGGCCCTGGGCCGCTACCGCCGCACCTCGGACCAGACGGCGTCGTTGAAGGCACGGTGGCCGGAGGAGGACCTCACCCCGCCGGACCTGCTGCCCAACCGATGGTGGCCCGTGCGCAACGCGGCCGACAAGATCGGCCACGGCCTCTCCGAGCGCTACCGCGACCTCACCGAGGCGCCCGCCGACACCTCCATCGACGAACTCACCGGCGACGACTTCGCCGGCGCCCAGATCCGCCGCCGGGTGCTCTCCCCGATGACGGCATTGGTCTGCGTGCTGCTGATCGCGGCCTTCGTCGCCGGGCGCACCCTCCTCGGGGTCGGCCCCATCTCCGGTGGGGGGTTGCTGCCCGCACCCGCCTCGCTCGCCGACGCCTGGCAGGCCTACCTCGCCGGCGACGCACCCTGGCTGGGGCTGGCGGCGTTCTCCTCACTCGCCGGGCTCGGCATACCGGGGTGGTTCGCGTTCCTCGCCGTCATGCTCACCCCGCTGATGGCGGCGCTGTCCGCCCTCGCGCTGCTCAGACGCCTCGACGTCCCCACCGGTACCGCGGCCGCCGTCAGCCTGGCCTGGGCAGGCGCCACGATCCTGCTCGGCCTCGTCACTGCCGGCGACATCACCGGCATGGTCCTGGCGGTCGTCGGGCCGCTGTTCGTGCGGGCCGTGCTCGCCGTCGTCCGCGACGAGTCGGAGGGCGCGGAGGGGCTCCGCGCCCCGGCCGGTGCCGGGTTCTGGCTCATCGTGCTGGCCGTCGTGTGGCCGGCCGCGCTGCTCGTCGTCACCGTCGCCGCCATCATCTGGGCCGTGCGCGACCGCGGTCGCATCGTCGACGTGGCGGTCGGCGTGCTGCCGGCCTGGTTGTTCCTCGCCCCTTGGCTGCCCGCCCTCGTGCGGCATCCGGGCCGCATCCTCACCGGCGTGGACCCGCTCGCCTGGCCTGATTTCCCGCCCGCCTCCTACGCGCTCGTGGTCGGCCGCATCCTGCCCTCCGGCCTGCCCGTGTGGGCCAACGTCGCCTTCTTCGCGGTCCTCGGCCTCGTGGCCCTCGTGGCCGTCGCCGGGCTTCCGCGACGGAAGTGGTTGCTGGCCCTGGCCAGCATCGCCGTCCCGCTCGTGGTCGGCACGCTGCTGTCGCGGCTCATGGTCGCGGTCGACGGCGGCACGGCCCGTGCGCTGCTCTCGCCGTGGGCGCTGCTCGTCGTGGCCGCGCTGCTTGCCCC
>DURG01000115.1 GCA_012837465.1 Propionibacterium sp.
CATCTCCCGGCACGTGGCCAGCGAGTGGAGCCGCAGCGCGTGGCGCACCAGGGCGACGCGGGACGGCGCCATGGACAGGCTCGTCACGCCCAACCCGGTGAGCACCAGCGCCATCAGCGGATCGCCGGCGGACTCGCCGCAGACCCCCACCGGCTTGCCGTGCTGGCGGCCGCCGAGGCAGGCCTCGGCCACCAGGTCCAGCACCGCCGGCTGGAACGGATCGAGCAGGTCGGACAACTCGCCCACCATGCGGTCGGCGGCCATGGCGTACTGGGCGAGGTCGTTGGTGCCCAGGCTGGCGAAGTCGCAGTGGGCCAGCAGGTGGCGGGCACGTAGCGCCGCCGCCGGCACCTCGATCATGACGCCGGCTGACTCCAGCCCGACGGCGTGCGCGGCCTCCGCGAACGCCTTGGCCTCGGTGGCGGTGGCGATCATGGGCGCCATCACCTTGACCTGTGCGCCGGTGCGTCGCTGCGCTTCGGCCAGGGCTTCGAGTTGGCTGGCCAGCAGTTTCGGACGTTCCGCCGTCAGGCGGTAGCCCCGGCGCCCGAGCGCGGGGTTGGGTTCGGGCCCCAGATCCGCGAAGGCCAGCGGCTTGTCCGCCCCCGCGTCGAGGGTCCGCACCGTCACGGGGCGGTCCCCGAAGGGTGCGAGCACCTGGGTGTAGACCGCCACCTGTTCGGCCACGCTCGGCGCGCTGGCGGCGGACAGGAAGACGAACTCGGTGCGGAAGAGGCCCACGCCCTCCACGTCGCCGGCCTGCTGTGCATCCGTCACGTCGCCGATGTTGGCGAGCAACGCCACCGGGTGGCCGTCCGCTGTGGCGCCCGGCCCGGTGGCCTGGGCTGCCCGTGCCCGGGCGTCCGCCCGCTGCCGCATCGCTGCCACGCTGGCCGCATCCGGATCCACGGTGACGGTGCCGGCGTCACCGTCCAGCGCCACCACGGTGCCGGGCTCGAGGCCCAGGGCGCCGGTGACCCGCACGGCGGCCGGGATGCCGCGCTGGGCGGCGAGGATGGCGGTGTGGCTGGTGCGGCCGCCACCGGTGGTGATGAGCCCCAGCACCATGGCCGGATCCAGCAGCGCGGTCTCCGCCGGTGCGAGGTCCTCGGCCACCACAATCGAGGGCACGTGCAGTTCCGGGATGCCTGGGAGGGGCCGCCCGAGCAGGAGCGCCTCGGCGCGGGCCCCGACGTCGCGGAGGTCTGCGACGCGTTCGGCGAAGTAGCCGCCGAGCGCCGTGAACTGTTCGGCGTAGCTGTCGACGGCGCCCCGCAACGCATGTGCCGGCCCCCGGCCGTCCTGCAGGTGGAAGTCCACGGCCTCGATCAGGCCGGGATCCCGCGCGATCGTGGCCGCGGCCTCGATCATCTCAGCGGCTTCGCCGTCGAGTTGGGCCGCGCGGGCCTCCATGTCCCGCGCCACCGATTCCAGCACGTCGCCGATCAGGGCGAGGTCTGCGGCCGGATCGGTCGAGCCGCGCTCGTCGGCGGGGAGGGGTTGGGGTGGCACCACGAGGGCGACCGGGCCGACGGCGCACCCCGAGCTGACGCCGATGCCGGTGAGCAGGTCAGCTCGTGGCGTCATGATCGACCTCCAGGAAGGCGACCAGCGCGTCGAGCGCCTCGTCGGCGCCGTCGGCCGTGCTGGAGAGCTCGGCCTCCTCCCCGTGCTTCAGCCCGAGCGACATCACGCCCAGGAGGGAGGCGGCGTTGACGGCCTTGCCGCCGGGGCGCCCGATCGTCACGGGGATCCCGTGCGCGGCGACCTCCTTGACGAAGAGGTTGGCGGGGCGGGCGTGCAGGCCGACGGCGGAGGCGATGGTGACGGTTCGAGCAGTCATGGGGAGGTTCCTTTCAATGGGGGTCAGTGCGTGAGCGTGGTACCCAGATCGGGTTCGGTGGTGGAGCGGACGGTGGTCCTGGCGATGTCCTCGGGGCCGGGCACCGCGCTGCCGGGCAGCGACACGCTGGCGGCGCCCCACGCGACGCCCTGG
>DURG01000116.1 GCA_012837465.1 Propionibacterium sp.
CCTCGATGGGCAGTACGCCCACCTGTGGCGCACGTGGCGGGACTGATCAGGGGCGGCCAGGACTCCACGTAGTCCCTGCGAACGAGGGGGCCGTACCTCACGTAGTTTTCCCCGCGAACGGTGAGTCGGCCACGATGGGGTGTGGAGGTTGCCATGCGCCGGCCAAACCGGTGTGGGGGGCATCGAAAGATCTGGGCGCTGACCCGCCATGATCGGCACAAGGTGTCCCAGGCGACCGTGCTGCGGCTGCTGCGTGACAATGAGGTGCTACGCCCATTCATCCGATGTGAGGGTGTAGTTGGGATCGAGTTTCCGGTTCTCACGTCGGTAGGGCCTGGAGCAGGCCACTGACCACGCACGCACTCCTCAGCGCGCTGCGAGTGCTCTAGCTGGCTAGGAGCGGATGCTGACGGAGATGGTCAACGGATCCCCGGACGCGCTGGCCGTCGCCCAGTCTTGGGACCGGGCCTGCCAGGTGCGGTCGCCGAGCTGCACCTCGGTGACCGCGGCCTCGTACGAGTTGGCGACCACGTGGTGGGCCGCGGCCCAGGCGGCGGCCTCATCGGGGGCGGTGATGATCAGCCCGCCGTCGGCCTCCTCAGCCGTGAGGCCATGGGCCTGCAGCACCCGCTCCAGGCCGCTGTGGTCAGGGGACTCGTCCGGCTCGAAGCTGACGCAGCCCAACGACTCCGGTGCCGAGCCCCTCAGCGCCGCCGCGATGGCGATGGAGTTCTGCTCGTGCTTGCGGTACGCCTCGGGATGCCCGCTGCGCTGCACCTTCTGCGCGATGTCGTTGACGTCGCTTGTCTCCCAGTCGGTGAACTTCACCAGTTCCTCGTAGAAGCGGTGCGAGGAGTACCACGGGTCCATGATCTGCTCCTCGGTGCCCCAGCCGTAGGAGGGGCGCTGCTGGAACAGGCCAAGTGAGTCGCGGTCACCGTAGTCGAGGTTGCGCAGCCCGGATTCCTGATAGGCGGTGGCGATCGCGATCACCGCCGCCTGCTCCGGTAGCCCGCGTTCGACGGAGGCCGCGACGATCACCGATGCGTTGCGGGCCATGGCGGGGGAGAGCCGCACGGCCCCGCCGTCGGGCGTGGTGACGTAGCACTCCTCGGGCGTGATGCGCTCGTAGAAGAAGCGGTAGGCACTCCAGCCGGCCCAGACGAGGCCGCCCAGCACCAGGATCGTGACGAGCGCCACGATCAGGGGTCGGCGCATCAGTCGTTGGCGTGGAGGGCGCTGTTGAGCTCCACCTTCTGGCCGCGACGGTGGCGCGCGATGACGGTGCCGTTGACGGAATCGCGGAGGAAGAGCAGGTCGTTCTGGCCGCTGAGCTCACGCGCCTTGACGACGGAGCCGTCGTCGAGGGTTACCTTGGTGCCCGCCGTGACGTACAGGCCGGCCTCCACCACGCAGTCGTCGCCGAGCGAGATGCCCACGCCGGCGTTGGCGCCCAGCAGGCAGCGCTCGCCGAGGCGGATGACCTCCTGGCCGCCGCCGGAGAGGGTGCCCATGATGGAGGCGCCGCCGCCG
>DURG01000117.1 GCA_012837465.1 Propionibacterium sp.
TCCGTCGGATCGGTGGGATCTGTCGGATCAGTAGAGCCATCGATGGAGTCGTCCCAACCAGGGGTCGGGGTCTCGGTGAACGTGAAATCCGCTGCGTTGTCGTCGGTGTCGACGGCACCGGTGCGGGTGATCGAACCGGCGGTGGTGTTGCCACCCGGATAGGCCGCGGCTGCGGAGCCCTCGTAGCGCTTCGCCGTGCCCCAGCCCACGAGGTCGACGACGGTGTCGACTCCCGTGACGAGGTTCATGGCGCCGTTGGTGCCGCTGGGGTTGATGTTGGTGCAGTTCTGGTCCCCGACGACGGCCTCGCCGTTGGTGTCGTTCGAGCCGACCGTCACCACGTAGAAGCCACCGGCCTCAAGGCTCGACGTCAGGTTGCAGACGTTGCCGAGCCCCTCGTTGGACGCAGAGCTGTAGGACAGCCCGTAGCCGGTGAGGTCGATCGCCGCGTCGGTGGGGTTGTACAACTCGATGTACTTGTGTTGGTACGCCTGGTTGGTGCTGCCGCCGCGGGCGAAGACCTCGTTGATGATGAGGTCACTGCCGTCCACGGCCGCGTGCGCGGGTTGTAGGGCGAACGTACTGGCCAACAGCGCCGATGCTGTGGCCAACACAGTCAGGTGTTTACGCATGAAGCAAACTCCGAATCTGGGGTGATTACCGCGTTATGCGTGGGCTGCCAGACTAAGCCATCCTCACGCTAGCCGCATGGATATCGACCGATCTCCCTCCGCACGGGGAGTTCAGGGATTGTTCACGTGGGTGTTGCAAAGGGTTCGCCCAGGGCAGCCTCTTCGGGTCCCCGGCGGCGGTCGCCCTGGCCTGATCGTGGGCGGCGACCGGCCAGGTCGCAATGGACGATTTTCTCCTCAGGGGATCGGATCGCGTAGACTGCGCTGTTGGCCGCAGCCCCCGATCCTCTGAGGAGATACCCATGCCCACGGTTTCGACCAATGACTTCAAGAACGGAATGGTCCTCGACCTCGACGGACAGCTGTGGCAGGTCATCTGGTTCCAGCACCACAAGCCCGGCAAAGGCAACACCGTCGTGCGCTCCAAGCTGAAGCACGTGCTGACCGGCAAGACCGTCGACAAGACGTTCAACGCCGACACCAAGGTGGAGTCCGCCACGGTGGACCGCTCCGAGATGCAGTACCTGTACATGGACGGCGAGGACTACGTGTTCATGGACAACACCACCTACGACCAGCTGTACATCCCCGCCGCCGTCGTCGGCGAGGCCAAGGACTACATGCTGGAGAACCAGAACGCGTTCGTCGCCACCCACGAGGGCAACCCGCTGTTCATCGAACTGCCCGCCTCCGTCGAACTCGAGGTGACCTACACCGAGCCCGGCCTGCAGGGCGACCGCTCCACCGGCGGCACCAAGCCCGCCACGCTGGAGACCGGCAAGCAGATCCAGGTGCCGCTGTTCATCGTCAACGGTGAGAAGGTCAAGGTCGACACCCGCGACGGCTCCTACCTCGGCCGCGTCACCAGCTAGATGGCTGAGCGCGCACCCCACTACAGCGCCCAGACGAAGGCCCGCAAGGCTGCTCTCGACATCCTCTTCATGGCCGAGCAGCGCGGGGCCTCCCTGAGCGAGACCTACACGGAACAACGCAGCCTGAGCGGCGGCGCCGTGCGCGACCTGACACGCGACATCGTGTTCGGCGTGGCCGAGCACTTCGACGAGATCGACCAGCGCATCGCGGAGTGCACCTCAGCCGCCTGGCCGCTGGACCGGATGCCCTCGGTCGACCGCAACCTCGCCCGCATGGCGATCTATGAGATCGACTACACCCCCACCCCTGCCGGGGCCGTGATCTCTGAAGCGGTCCGCCTCGCGGGAGACCTGTCCACAGACGATTCACCGACGTTCCTCAATGGCCTCCTGGCCAAGGCCGCCGGCGCGAAGCCAACCACGAATTAACCTGCGAAAGAGGTAACGCATGAGTCCCGTTCCCGCATTGTTGGTCTTGGAGGATGGGCGCGTGTTTCGTGGCCGTTCCTTCGGCTCCACCGGCGAGACGTTCGGCGAACTGGTGTTCTCCACCGGCATGTCCGGCTACCAGGAGACCCTGACCGATCCCAGCTACCGCGGGCAGGTGGTGCTCGCCACCGCCCCCCACATCGGCAACACCGGCTGGAACGACGAGGACGGCGAATCCGGCCGCATCTGGGTGGCCGGCTACATCGTGCGTGACCCGGCGCCCCGACCCTCCAACTGGCGCTCGCAGCGCTCGCTCGACGACGAGATGCGGGCCCAGGGGATCGTCGGCATCGCCGACATCGACACCCGTGCCCTGACCCGCCACATCCGCGACCGCGGGGCCATGCGGGTCGGCATCTCCACCGAGACGGACGACGCGCAGGCGCTGCTGGCCCGCGTGCTGGACCAGCCGATGATGGCCGGGCAGGACCTCGTCGGCCAGGTCACCACCCAGATGCCCTACACCGTCGAGGCCAAGGGCCAGAAGAAGTACACGGTCGTCGCGGTGGATCTCGGCATCAAGTCGATGACTCCCACGCAGTTGGCCGCGCGCGGCCTGGACGTGCACGTCGTGCCCGCCCACGCCACCTTCGACGAGGTCATGAGCTACCAACCGGACGGGGTGTTCTTCAGCAACGGCCCGGGTGACCCGTCGACGGCGGACGCCCCCACCGCGCTGCTGCGCCAGGTGCTCGACGCGAAGCTGCCGTTCTTCGGCATCTGCTTCGGCAACCAACTCTTCGCCCGCGCCCTCGGCTTCGACACCTACAAGCTCAAGTTCGGCCACCGCGGCATCAACCAGCCGGTCGTGGACCTCACCACGAACCGCATCGAGGTCACCTCGCACAACCACGGCTTCGCCGTCGACGTGCCTCTCGAAGGCGCCACCGAGACTCCTTACGGCGCGGTCACCGTGAGCCACAAGAGCCTCAACGACGACGTCGTGGAGGGCCTCGAACTGCGCCGCGACGGCGAACTCGTCGCCTTCTCCGTGCAGTTCCACCCGGAGTCCGCCGCCGGACCCCACGACGCCAACTACCTCTTCGACCGGTTCGTCACGGTCATGTCGGCTGGAAAGGACGCCTGATGCCCCGCCGCACAGACATCTCGTCGATCCTCGTGATCGGCTCGGGCCCCATCGTCATCGGCCAGGCCTGCGAGTTCGACTACTCCGGCACCCAGGCCTGCCGCGTGCTCCGCGAGGAGGGCTACCGCGTGGTCCTGGTCAACTCCAACCCGGCCACGATCATGACTGATCCCGACTTCGCAGACGCCACCTACGTCGAGCCGATCACGCCCGAGTTCGTCGAGCGGGTCATCGCCAAGGAACGCCCCGACGCGGTGCTGGCCACCCTCGGTGGCCAGACCGCCCTCAACACGGCCATCTCGCTCCACGACAACGGCGTGCTCGAGAAGTACGGCGTCGAGCTCATCGGCGCCTCCGTCGAGGCGATCCAGCGTGGCGAGGACCGTGAGCAGTTCAAGGAGATCTGCCTCAACATGGACATCCCCGGGGGCCCGCCGGAGGTGGCCAGGTCCCAGATCTGCCACACCATGGACGAGGTGCTCGCTGCCGCCGAGGAACTCGGCTACCCGGTGGTCGTGCGCCCCTCCTTCACGATGGGCGGCGTCGGTTCGGGCTTCGCCCACGATGAGGGGGAGTTGCGCAACATCGCCGGGGCCGGCCTGGCCGCATCCCCCTCCACGGAGGTCCTGATCGAGGAGTCGATCCTCGGCTGGAAGGAGTACGAGCTGGAGCTCATGCGGGACAAGGCGGACAACGTCGTGGTCATCTGCTCCATCGAGAACTTCGACCCCATGGGCGTCCACACCGGGGACTCCATCACCGTCGCCCCGGCCATGACGCTCACCGACCGCGAGTTCCAGCGCATGCGCGACGTGGGCATCGGCGTCATCCGCGACGTGGGCGTCGAGACCGGCGGCTGCAACATCCAGTTCGCCGTCAATCCCGACGACGGCCGCATGATCGTCATCGAGATGAACCCCCGGGTCTCCCGGTCGTCGGCGCTCGCCTCCAAGGCCACCGGCTTCCCGATCGCCAAGATCGCCGCCAAGGTCGCCGTCGGCTACACGCTCGACGAGATCCCCAACGACATCACCAAGGAGACCCCGGCCAGCTTCGAGCCGACGCTCGACTACGTGATCGTCAAGATCCCGCGGTTCGCGTTCGAGAAGTTCCCGGCCGCAGACCCCTACCTCACCACCCACATGAAGTCCGTGGGCGAGGTGATGGGCATCGGGCGCAACTTCACCGAGGCCTTCGGCAAGGCCCTGCGCTCGCTCGAGGACCCCAAGGCTCCCTTCGAGTTCAACACCCCCATCGAGGAGAGCGTCGAGGAACTGCTCGAACTCGCGTCGCGTCCGTTCGACGGCCGTGCCCAGGTGGTCATGAAGGCCTTGCGCGCCGGGGCCACGGTGGAGCAGGTCTCCGAGGCCACGAAGATCGACCCGTGGTTCCTGGACCAACTCGCCATCCTCCTCGACGTGGCCCGCGAGGTGCGCGACGCCTCCGAGTTGACCCCGGAACTCCTCCGCAAGGCCAAGCGCCACGGCCTGGGCGACGCCCAGATCGCCAGGCTGCGCGACCTCAGCACCGACGTGGTGCGCGGCGTGCGGCACGCGCTGGGCATCCGCCCCGTCTACAAGGCGGTGGACACCTGCGCCGCCGAGTTCGAGGCCACCACCCCCTACCTGTACTCGTCCTACGACGAGGAGACCGAGGTGCCCAGCCGCACCAAGGAGGCCGTGCTCATCCTCGGCTCTGGCCCGAACCGCATCGGCCAGGGCATCGAGTTCGACTACTCCTGCGTGCACGCCACCATGGCGCTGCGCGAGGCCGGCTACGAGACCATCATGGTCAACTGCAACCCCGAGACCGTCTCGACCGACTACGACACCTCCGACCGCCTCTACTTCGAGCCCCTCACGGCCGAGGACGTGCTGGAGATCTACCATGCCGAACTGCAGGCCGGCCCCGTCGCCGGCGTCATCTGCCAGCTCGGCGGCCAGACCCCGCTCAAGCTCGCCCAGACCCTGAAGGACGCTGGCGTGCCCATCGTCGGCACCTCTCCCGAGGCCATCAACCTGGCCGAGGAACGCGGCGCCTTCGGCCGAGTGCTCGCGCGCGCTGGGCTGCCTGCTCCGAAGCACGGCATGGCCACCACCGCAGACGAGGCCAAGGCCATCGCCCGCGAGATCGGCTACCCAGTCCTCGTGCGCCCGAGCTACGTGCTGGGCGGCCGCGGCATGCAGATCGTCTACAACGATGCGTCGCTGGAGACCTACATCGCCAAGGCCACCGAGGTGAGCGAGGACCAGCCCGTGCTGGTGGATCGTTTCCTGGACGACGCCGTCGAGATCGACGTCGACGCGCTCTACGACGGCACCGACCTCTACATCGGCGGCGTCATGGAGCACATCGAGGAGGCCGGCATCCACTCGGGCGACTCCGCCTGCGCACTGCCGCCCATCACTCTCGGCGACGCGGTGCTGGAGAAGATCCGCCACTCCACCCGCGCCATCGCAGAAGGCGTCGGCGTGCTCGGCCTGCTGAACATCCAGTACGCGCTGCATCAGGACACCCTCTACGTCCTCGAGGCCAACCCGCGCGCCTCACGCACCGTCCCGTTCGTGTCCAAGGCCACCGACACCTCTCTGGCCAAGGCCGCCGCGCTCATCATGATGGGCCGCACCATCGCGGAGCTGCGGGATGCCGGCATGCTGCGCCACGACGGCGACGGTTCCACCCCGCGCCACAACGCCCCAGTGGCGGTCAAGGAGGCCGTGATGCCGTTCAACCGGTTCCGCACGGCCACCGGCGCCTTCGTCGACACGCTACTCGGCCCCGAGATGCGCTCCACGGGTGAGGTGATGGGCCTCTCGGACAACTTCGGCACGGCCTTCGCCAAGTCCCAGGACGCCGGGGGAGGGCCGCTGCCCACCTCGGGCACACTGTTCGTCTCCATCGCGGACCGCGACAAGCGCCACGCCATCTGGCCGATCAAGCGGCTGGTCGACTTGGGCTTCCGCGTGCTCGCCACTGCCGGAACCGCCTCGGTGCTGCGCCGCAACGGCGTGGCCGCCGAGGAGGTGCTCAAGCTCTCGGAGATGCAGGAGGGGGAGACGGCCAAGTCCATCGTCGACCTGATCAAGTCCGGCGAGATCGACCTGATCTTCAACACGCCCGAGGGCTCGGCCTCCGGCGCCAGCACCCGTGAGGACGGCTACCTGATCCGCACGGCCGCCGTGCTCGCAGACGTGCCGTCCATCACGACGGTGCCCGGCCTGGCTGCGGCCACCCAGGGCATCGAGGCGCTCCAGCGCGGTGAGGTCGAGGTGCGTTCGCTCCAGGAGTGGGCGCGGTCATGAGCTTCGCGACCAACCTGTTGCGCACCGGCTACCACGGCGTCCGCGCCGGGCTGTTCCGCTACGGCGGGGGAGATCCGGAGCGGGTGCACGAGATCATGATCGACACGCTCGCCAAGGTTCCCGGCGGCGCCCGCGGTCGGGTCGTAGACCCGGTCACCGTCGCCGGCATCCGTTTCCCCAACCGCGTCGGCCTGGCCGCCGGGCTGGACAAGGACGGCCTGGCCGCCCAGGCCTGGGCCCGCTTCGGCTTCGGGTTCGCCGAGCTCGGCACCGTGACGGCGCTGGCGCAGCCCGGCAACCCGAAGCCACGCGTCTTCCGCGCCGTCGCCTCCGAGGGCATCGTGAACCGGATGGGCTTCAACAACCGCGGCGCCGCCGCCCTGGCCGCCACGCTGCGGGCCAAGGGACTCGTCCGGGGCAACGGGGCGCTCGGCATCCCGATGGGCATCTCCATCGGCAAGTCCAAGGCCACCGAGTTGGGGGCCGCCACCGACGACTACCTGACGTCGCTGCGGCTGCTCGCGCCCTACGCCGACTATCTGGCCATCAACGTCTCCAGCCCCAACACGCCGGGGCTGCGCAGCCTCCAGGCCGCCAAGGAACTGGCCGAGCTGGTCGGCGCCCTGACCGCTGAGGCGACGGCACTCAACTCACACTCACCGGTGCCGGTGTTCGTCAAGCTTGCCCCGGACCTGGCGGGTCCTGACCTGGCCGAGACTGTGGCCGTCATCAACGACTCCGCCGTCGCGGGGGTGATCGCGACGAACACGACCCTCTCGCGCCACGGGCTGCTGCATGCGGACCGACGCCTGGCCGACGAGGCCGGCGGCCTCAGCGGCCGACCGCTGACGGCCAGGGCGCTGGCGTTCGTCGATCACCTCGCCTCCGCCACCGAACTGCCCGTGATGGGCGTGGGCGGCATCATGAGCCCTGCGGATGCGGCCCGCATGTTCGACGCCGGCGCCACGCTCGTCCAGCTCTACACCGGCTTCATCTACGAGGGGCCTGCGCTGGTGCGCGGCATCCAGGAGTTCGGGAGGCAGCCGTGACGTACGCCGAACGGCTCCGCACGATCACCGCCGAGCGCGGTCGCCTGTGCGTGGGCATCGACCCCATGCCGTCGGTCCTCGACGCCTGGGGCCTGCCCCACGACGTCGACGGACTCGAGCGCTGTGCCCGCGGCATCGTCGAGGAGATCGGCGGTGAGGTGGCCGTCTTCAAGCCGCAGTCCGCGTTCTTCGAGGCCTTCGGCTCCAGGGGCGTCGCGGTGCTCGAGCGCGTCCTCGTGGACATCTCCGAGGCCGGAGCAATGAGCATCCTCGACGTGAAGCGCGGCGACATCGGCTCCTCGATGGCCGGCTACGCCAGCGCCTTCCTCGGCGACGACGCACCCACCCGCGCCGACGCCATCACGGTGAGCCCCTACCTCGGGGTCGGCTCGCTCAAGCCCGCCGTCGAGGCGGCGGTGGCAGGCGGCCAGGGGCTCTACGTCCTGGCCCGCACGTCCAATCCCGACGGGGGCAGCATCCAGCTTGCCGATGCCGGGGGAGTGAGCGTCGCGCAGCACGTCGTCGACACGGTGGCGGCACTCAACCCGGCAGCCGAGCACGCGGTGGGCCTGGTCGTGGGGGGCACCCACGGTGACCCCGGTTGCGATCTGAGCCGCTTCAACGCCTCCATCCTGGTTCCGGGCATCGGAGCTCAGGGCGGTACGGTGACCGGGCTGGCCGCCATCTTCGGCGACGCCCTACCGAACGTGCTCCCCACGGCCAGCCGCGGCGTCATCGGACATGGCCGTGACAAGGTGTCGGCCCTCGCTGAAGAACTGCTGGCAGAATTGGCCACCATCTGAACGGATCTGACTGAAACCCACCCTAAAGGCTGAAGTTTCGGGCCGTTCACGGTATCTTTCTGGCAACGCCGTCAGCTTTGACGACGGTGTTAGGAAACAGATGTCTTGAAGGGACTCAACCATGGCCATCCCCCAATTGAGCAGCGCACAGCTCGAGGCCGCACGTGAGGCCGCAACCCAGGCCCGCCGCGCACGTGCAGGCCTGAAGGAGCAGGTCAAGACCGGTGAACTGTCGTTCACTGATGCGCTGAGCAGATCCGTCGACGACGACACGCTGTCCCGCATCAAGGTCATCGACCTGTTGCGCGCGATGCCCCGTGTCGGCATCACCCGGGCAACCGAGATCATGGAGAACCTCCAGATCGCACCCAACCGCCGCGTGCGCGGGCTCGGCAGGCACCAGATCGACCGCCTCACCGAACTCTTCAAGTGAGCGGGCGGTAGGCTCGGCCGGGTGACTTCATCTTCAGCTTCAGTGTGGGTGATCTCCGGCCCGAGCGCCGTCGGGAAGGGGACGGTCTGCGCGCGGTTACGTGAACTGCACCCCGAACCCTTCTACTCCATCTCGATGACGACCCGGGACCCCCGCCCGGGCGAGGTACCCGGAGAGAGCTACCACTTCGTCGGGCTCAACGACTTCCGCGCCCTCATCGCCGAGGGCGACTTGCTGGAATGGGCCGAGGTGCACGGCAACTACTACGGGACCCCGCGCCAGCAGGTGCTCGACGCGGTCGGGGCCGGGCGTCCCGTCATCCTTGAGATCGACCTCCAGGGCGCGCGCCAGGTGAAGCGCAACATGCCGGAGGCACAACTGATCTTCCTCAGCCCACCATCGTGGGAGGAACTCGTGAGCCGCCTTCGCGGCCGCGGCACGGAATCCGAGGCCGCGATCGAGCGTCGGTTGGAGACCGCGCGGCAGGAACTCCTGCAGATCGACGAGGCGGACCACGTCATCGTCAATGTGGCAATCGAGGAAACCGTGGAGGCTTTGGTAAGCTTGATGAGCTTGTGACCTGTGACTTGTGATCAGCACTGAAAGGATCACCTTGAACACCCAGCCCGAAGGCATCACCAACCCGCCGATCGACAACCTGCTCGAGAACATCGATTCGAAGTACCGGCTCGTTCTCATTGCGGCGAAGCGTGCCCGCCAGATCAACGCCTACTTCTCCCAGCTCGGCGAAGGCCTCTTGGAGAACGTCGGCCCGCTGGTGTCGGCCGCACCCGAGGAGAAGCCGCTGTCCATCGCACTGCGCGAGATGGAAGAGGGCCTCCTGCAGCACTCCGAGATCGACCCCGATGCTGAAGAGGCCGCGCCCTCCAGCGACATCGATCCGGCCTTCGCCTTCGTCGATCCCTTCGCGGAGACCGACGCAGCGTCCAACTGACGCTCCATCCCAGGGGGCGGCTTGTCGCCGCCACAGACCCCCTACCCACTATGCGGCTTGTCGCCGCGCTAGGAGTGCTCTGCCATGAGCCGTCTCTTCACCTCGGAGTCCGTCACTGAGGGACACCCGGACAAGATCGCCGATTCGATCTCTGACGCCGTCCTCGACGGCCTGCTCGCGCAGGACCGGGACGCCAGGATCGCCGTCGAAACCCTCGTGACCACCGGCCTCGTCGTGGTCGCGGGCGAGGTCTCGACCACCGGCTACGCCGATGTCGCCAACCTGGCCCGCCAGCGCATCCTCGACATCGGCTACGACTCCTCGAGCAAGGGCTTCGACGGGGCGTCGTGCGGGGTCACCGTCGCCATCGGCGCCCAGTCCCCGGACATCGCCCAAGGCGTCGACGATGCCTACGAACACCGGGTGGATGCGGATGGGGACCTCGTCAGCGCCCAGGGCGCCGGCGACCAGGGCCTCATGTTCGGCTTCGCCTGCAACGAGACCCCCAACCTCATGCCGCTGCCGATCGACCTGGCCCACCGCCTGGCTGAACAGCTCGCCGCCGTGCGCAAGGACGGCACGCTCGACTACCTGCGGCCGGACGGCAAGACCCAGGTCACCGTCCGCTACGGCGACGATGGGCGTCCCGAGGCCATCGACACCGTCGTGGTCAGCACCCAGCACCGTCAGGACGTCAACCAGCCGCAGATTCACAAGGACCTGCGCCGCGAGGTCATCGCTCCCATCCTGGAGCGCTACGGCTTCAGGATGCCCGATCGCGTCTTCATCAACCCCACCGGCAAGTTCGTCATCGGCGGCCCCATGGGCGATGCGGGCGTGACCGGCCGCAAGATCATCGTCGACACCTACGGCGGCATGGCCCGCCATGGCGGCGGTGCGTTCTCCGGCAAGGACCCCTCGAAGGTGGACCGCTCCGCTGCCTACGCGACCCGCTGGGTGGCCAAGAACGTCGTGGCCGCCGGCCTGGCCGAGCGCTGCGAGGTGCAGGTGGCCTACGCCATCGGCAAGGCCCACCCCGTCGGCTTCTATCTCGACACCTTCGGGACCTCCGTGGTGCCCGAGGACCAGTTGCGTGACGCCGTGCTGGCCACGTTCGACCTGCGCCCCGGCGCGATCATCCGTGACCTCGACCTCCTGCGCCCCATCTACAGCGACGTGACCGTCTACGGCCACTTCGGCCGAAGCCTCCCCGCCGCCACGTGGGAGCGCACCGACCGAGCTGAGGCACTGGCGGCCGCCGTCAGGGGATGATGTGACGGGCCGGGTGGCGCGGGTCGCCGTCGACATGGCGCTGGCCCACCTGGACCGGCTGTTCGACTACGAGATCCCCGAATCCCTCGCGGATTCAGCCACCGTAGGAGCGCGCGTGAAGGTGCGCTTCTCCGGCCAGACGCGTGACGGTTGGATCATCGAGGTGGCCGACACCACCGAGGTCGCCTCGCTGGCCCGCCTGCACAAGGTCGTCTCGTCCGAACCCATCGCGACGCCTGAGACCTACGGCCTCATCCGCGCGGTGGCGGACCACTACGCGGGCGTCTGGTCCGACGTCGCCCGGCTCGCGATCCCACCGCGGCATGCTGCGACGGAGAAGGGCCCACAGCGCGAGTGGCCAGTACCGCGCGAGCTGGGCGAGCCCACCGTGCTGCCCAGCTATCCCGATGGCGACTCGCTGCTGGCCGCGCTGGCCGAGGGCCGTTCGCCCAGGCTGCTGTGGCAGGCCGCGGCCGTGCACGGAGGCCCGGGCGACCTCCTGGGCGGCGTGCTCGAGGCCGTCGACGCCACGCTGCGTTCCGGCCGATCGGCGGTCGTGGTGTTGCCCACGGTGCGCGAACTCACCCCTGCAATCGCCCGGTTCCGCGCTGCCTTCGGCCACGGTGCCGTCGGCTCGCTGGCGTCGGAGGCCGGGCGCTCCGCGCGCTACCGCGCCTATCTGGCCGCCGCGAGGGGAGAGGCGCGCATCATCCTGGGCACGCGTAGCGCGGTCTTCGCGCCCGTCAAGGACCTCGGCCTGGTGGTGGTGGTCGACGACGGCCACGACGCGCACGAAGAGCTGCGCGCCCCCTACCCACACGCCCGTGCCGTGGCGATCCTGCGCTCGGCGCGGCAGGACGCCGCACTCATGTTGGCGGGTCACTCCCGCAGCATCGACGCCCAGGCGCTCGTCGAGCGGGGCTGGCTGGCCTCGCTCAGCCTGACGCCGACCGACGCCAGACGGGTCATCGCACCCGTCCGTGCCATCGGCGAAGTGGAGCGCGAACGCGATCCCGCCGCCGCGCGCCTGCGCATCCCGTCGATGGCCTTCCAGTTCCTCCGCGAGCACCTTCCGCAGGGACCGGTGCTGGTGCAGGTGCCCATGACGGGGCACTCGGCCTCGCTGGCCTGCCGACGCTGCGGCAACCGCGCCACCTGCGCGAAGTGCGGCGGCCCCATGCGCGCCCGCCGGCGCGACGAGCCGGAGTGTGCGCTCTGCGGCTTCAAGCCCACGCGTTGGTCCTGCCAGCACTGCCACACCTCCCAGTTGCGCACGCCACTCCCCGGAGCCGCCCGCACCGCCGAGGAACTCGCCCGCGCCTTCCCCGGGGTGCTCGCCGTCAACAGTTCGGCCAAGAACATCCGCGACGAGATCCCGGACGAGCCGGCCATCGTCGTCGCCACGCCGGGCGCCGAGCCGTCGGCGCCCTCGGGTTACGCGGGCGTAATGATCCTTGACACCGAGGTGACGCTCGCCCGGGTCAGCCACCGCGCCGCCGAGGAAGCCGTTCGACGCTGGTCGAATGCCGCCGCCATGGCACGGCGCCCCGTCGACGGCGGCTCGGTGCTCCTGGTCGGGTCCGCCACCCATCCCGCAGTGCAGGCGCTGCTGCGCGCCGACGTCGCGGGCTTCGCCACCCGGGAACTCGCCGACCGTGCCGATGCCGGGTTGACGCCCGCCGTCAAGATGGCGCGGATCGTTGGCGACACCGAGGCCCTGCCCGAGTTCCTCGA
>DURG01000118.1 GCA_012837465.1 Propionibacterium sp.
GCGGGGGCCGCGATCGGTGCCGCGCTCGCAGACATGGCCACCACCGTCGGGCCGGACCGCATCGCCGTGGGTGGACCGCTGGCCCAGGCCGGCGACGTGCTGCTGGGGCCCATGCTCGACGCCCTGGGCGCCAGACCGCTCCTCGCCGACGCGGGTTCGCTCCTGGTGCCGGGGCAGCTCGGGCAGGAAGCGGAAACCCTCGGCGTCGTCGCCCGCGTCTTCGACATGATGTCCTTGACGTCTGTGCTGGAAACATCTTCGGGAGGGGAGCAACGTGGCTGAACCGCTGTTGGAGCTCAGATCCGTGCACAAGGCCTTCGGCGGCGTGCAGGCGTTGGTCGACGTGGACCTCACGGTCCGCGCGGGCGAGGTGGTCGGCCTCGTCGGCGACAACGCGGCCGGCAAGTCCACCCTCGCCCGCATCGTCGCGGGCGTCTACCAGCCCGACGCGGGGCAGGTCCGGCTGGCAGGCCGGCCGGTGGCCATCGCGTCGGCCAAGGCTGCCATCGCGCTCGGCATCGCGACGGTGTTCCAGGAGTTCGCGCTGGTGGAGAGCCTGGACGTGCCGTCGAACATCTTCCTCGGCCGCGAACTGACCCGCAGCGACGGGCTGCTGGACGAGTCAGGCATGGAGCTCCTAGCCCGCCAGTACCTGGACCAGCTCAGCAGCCGCATCCCGGACCTGAGCGTCCCCCTCCACCAGCTCTCGGCCGGGCAGCGGCAGTGCGTGGCCATCGCGCGCACCCTCGTCACAGACCCGCGGCTGGTGATCCTGGACGAGCCCACGGCGTCGCTGTCGGTGGGCCAGACGGCAGAGGTGTTGAGCCACGTGGAGCGGCTCCGGGAGCTGAACCTCGGCGTCATCCTCATCAGCCACAACCTGGCGGACGTGCGCTCCGTGGCGGACCGCATCGAGGTGCTGCGCCACGGCCGCAACAACGGCTCGTTCGCGGTGGACGAGGCAACCTACGAGAACGTGCTCTCTGCCATCACCGGCGCCACGCGCCACACGAAGCCCGCCGCGGGCCTCTGAGCCGACGGCTCGACGGCGGAGCGCACGGTCAGGAACGCCCGGCTGTGATCTCGCCCGAGCCGCGCACGATCAGGCGTGTCGGCACGACCACCTGCTCTGGGCGCAGGCTCTCCCCCCGGACGCGGGCGATCAGCCGGGTGGCCGCCAACTCGCCTAGGGCGTCCGGGTCCTGGGCGATGACCGTGATGCCTGGCCGCACCAGGTCGGCCATCGGGATGTCGTCGAAGCCCACCAGCGCGACGGAGCGCTCGAGCCCCAGCCGCTGCAGCGCCCTGACGGTGGCGATCGTGATGTCGTTGCGGCCGGACAGGATGGCTGTCGGCGGCGCGTCGGATCCCATGAGTCGCTCGATGGCGGCGATCACGGCCGCCTCATCTCCCAGGTCCGTCGTCACGGTGCAGTCCGGAAGGTCACGGGTGGCCTGGCGGAAGCACGCGGTGCGTTCCCTCGAGGTGCTGATCACCTGCAGGTTGGACAGGAAGGCGATCCTGGTGTGCCCGTACCCGCGCACGTGCTGGACGGCGGCTCGGACGCCGCCGGCGTTGTCGGAGGTCACGGAGTCACAGGCGACGTCGGGAGCAGGGCGGTCCGCGAAGACGACGGGCCAGCCGCGCTCGAGTTCGCGTGCCAGGAGCGAGTGGTCCTCGCGCACGGTGAGCACGATCAGCCCGTCGAGCCGACGCGCCACGAAACCGCGGAGGCGCGCGAGTTCGACGTCCGGGTCGTCCTGCGTGCTGGCCGCCAGCGTCATCATCCCGTGGTCATTGGCGACCCGCTCCACCGCGCGGTGCAGCCGCGAGTCGAAGGCGTTGCCGACACTCGACAGGAGCAGCCCGATCGCTCCCACGCCCCCGTCGCGGCGACGCAGGTCCGAGGCCTGCTGGTGCATCACGTAGCCCATCTCGTCCGCTGCGCGGAGCACGCGCTCCGCCGTGGCTGACGCGACGTTCGGCTCGCCGTTCATGACGCGGGAGACGGTCTTGATGGCCACCCCTGACGCGCGGGCGACGTCACGCATCGTGGGGCGGGAGGAGTTGGGGAACATGCGAGTCATTTTGCCGTCAAATCTCATGAACGGCGAACTAACGATCAAGAGGTGACCCCAGCCTTTGTTACCCTCTGCCATGACAACGTTGTCACCAGAAGGGAAACAACCAATGGAACGACTGACCAGGGCAGGAATCGCCCTCACGGTGGCGCTCGGCGCCGCCGTCGGGCTCCCTGCTGCAGCCGACGACACGGCCGGGCACGAGCCCTACCGCCCGGCCTATCACTACACGCCGGAACGCAACTGGATGAACGACCCGAACGGGCTCGTCCACCACGACGGCGTCTGGCACCTCTACTACCAGCACAACCCCTCCGCGGACACGTGGGGCAACATGTCGTGGGGCCACGCGACCAGCCCGGACCTGCTGCACTGGAGCGAGCAGCCGCTGGCCATCGCCCAGACGTTCAACGGCGAGGGGCAGGCGGTCGAGGACATCTTCTCCGGCTCCATCGTGGTCGACACGGAGAACTCCAGCGGCCTCGGCACCACCGACAACCCGCCGCTGGTGGCGCACTACACCAGCGCCTACACCGGCGCACATCCCACGCTGGCCGGCATCCAGGCACAATCGGTGGCCTACTCGCTCGACGGCGGCTACACCTGGGAGAAGTATGCGGGCAACCCCGTGCTGGACCGGGGCTCGCAGAACTTCCGCGACCCGAAGGTGAGCCGCTACACATCGCCGGAGACCGGCGAGTCGTACTGGGTGATGGTCGCCGTCGAGGCGCTCGACCACCAGGTGGTGCTCTACCGCTCCGACGACCTGCTCGAGTGGACCTACCTCTCCACCTTCGGCCCGGCCAATGCCACCGGCGGCATCTGGGAGGTGCCAGACCTGTTCCCACTGACTGTCGACGGCACCGACGAGACCAAGTGGGTCATGGTGGTCAACCTCAACCCCGGATCCCCTGCAGGCGGTTCGGGTGCCCAGTACTTCGTCGGCGACTTCGACGGCGTGACCTACACCGCCGAGAACGTCGTCTCGGGTGACGAGGTGGTGCCCGGCACCGTCGTCGAGGACTTCGAGTTCGGGACGTGGGCGGATTCCGGGTGGACCGTCGCCAACGACCCGGGCAACGAGTTCAACGGCCCCTTCGGCGACGGCCCCCAGCCCGGCGCCTGGCGGGACCAGCAGGCCATCAACGGGCACCGCGGCGAGCGGCTGGTCAACAGCTTCGTCGGCTGGGACTGGCCGGTCGGCACGATGAGCTCAGCGCCGTTCAGGGTCGAGGAACCCTGGCTCAACCTGTTGGTGGGCGGCGGCAACCACCCGCGCGTCGACGGTGGCCAGCTCGGCAATGAGCCC
>DURG01000119.1 GCA_012837465.1 Propionibacterium sp.
CAGCACGGTCGAGAGGTAGCGCTCACCGAAGTCCGGCAGCACCACGACGATGGTCTTGCCCGCATTCTCGGGACGGTTGGCGACCTCGACGGCGGCCGACAGCGCTGCACCGGACGACAGGCCCACGAGGAGACCCTCCTCGGTGGCGGCCTTGCGGGCGTACTCGACGGCCTGGTTGATGTTGCGGGGGAGCACCTCGTCGATGATGCTGCGGTCCAGGATCTCCGGGATGAAGTTGGCGCCGATGCCCTGGATCTTGTGCGGGCCGGGCTTGTTGCCGCTCAGGATGGCGGATTCCTCCGGCTCCACGGCGACGATCCTGACCTCGGGGTTGCGCTCCTTCAGCACCTGGCCCACGCCGGAGACGGTGCCGCCGGTGCCGATGCCGGCCACGACGATGTCGACCTGGCCGTCGGTGTCGGCCCAGATCTCCTCGGCCGTGGTCTCGCGGTGGATCTTCACGTTGGCCTCGTTGGCGAACTGGCGGGCCAGGATGCCGCCGCGCTCGGCCGCCACCTCCTCGGCCTTCTCCACGGCGCCGCGCATGCCGTCGGGGCCGGGGGTGAGGACCAGTTCGGCGCCGTAGGCGCGCAGCAGGGCGCGACGCTCCAGCGACATGGTCTCGGGCATCGTCAGGACGACGTTGTAGCCGCGGGCCGCGCCCACCATGGCGAGCGCGATGCCGGTGTTGCCGGAGGTGCCCTCGACGATGGTGCCGCCGGGCTGCAGCTCACCGGAGGCCTCGGCGGCGTCGACGATGGCCACGCCGATGCGGTCCTTCACGGAGTTGGCCGGGTTGTAGAACTCGAGCTTGGCGGCGACGGTGGCGTTGTCGCCGGCCACCCGGTTCAGCTTCACGAGGGGGGTGCGGCCGACGAGGGCCGTGACGTCAGGGAAAATGCTCATGTCACGGGCAACCGGCCACTGCGGAGGTTTATTCCCGATCCGGGGAGAAATCCTGAGGGTTCCTTGGCACTACACTCAACCGCATGACTGCCCACGAGAAGGTGCTCGTCGTCGACTTCGGCGCCCAGTACGCACAACTCATCGCCCGTCGCGTGCGTGAGGCCAACGTCTATTCGGAGATCGTCAGCCACCGGCTGAGTGTCGACGAGATGATGGCCCAGAAGCCCGCTGCGATCATCCTCTCCGGCGGGCCCGCGTCGGTCTACACGCCCGGCGCCCCCGCCGTCGACCCGGCCATCTTCGAGGCCGGTATCCCGGTGCTGGGGATCTGCTACGGCTTCCAGGCGATGGCCCAAGGCCTCGGCGGCACGGTCAACAAGACCGGCCAGCGCGAGTACGGCCGCACCTCGCTGTCGATCGGCGACGGCGGGGCGCTGCTCGCGTCGATGCCGAACACCCTCAACGTGTGGATGAGCCACGGCGACTGCGTGGCCAAGGCCCCGAAGGGCTTCAAGGTGCTGGCCCGCACGGCGGGTGCGCCCGTGGCCGCGTTCGAGGACCTCGACCGCAAGCTGGCAGGCGTGCAGTGGCACCCCGAGGTGCTCCACACGCAGTGGGGCCAGCAGGTCATCGAGCACTTCCTGTTCTCCATCGCCGGCCTCAACGCCGACTGGACCGCGGAGAACATGGTCACCGAATCCATCAACGCCATCCGCAGCCAGGTCGGCGACCGCCACGTGCTCTGCGCGCTGTCGGGCGGGGTCGACTCCGCCGTCGCCGCGGCACTCGTGCAGCAGGCGATCGGCTCGCAACTCACCTGCGTGTTCGTCGACCACGGCCTGCTGCGGCAGGGCGAGGTGGAGCAGGTCCGCCAGGACTTCGTCGCTGCCACCGGGGTCGACCTCGTCTTCGCCGATGAGCGCGAACGCTTCCTCACCGCCCTGACCGGCGTCTCGGATCCCGAGGAGAAGCGCAAGATCATCGGGCGCGAGTTCATCCGCGTCTTCGAGGAACAGGCCCGCAAGATCGCCGGTGACCGCGGCATCGACTTCCTCGTCCAGGGCACGCTCTACCCGGACGTCGTCGAATCCGGCGGCGGTGAGGGCGCGGCCAACATCAAGAGTCACCACAACGTCGGCGGCCTGCCGGACGACCTGCAGTTCACCCTCATCGAGCCACTGCGCCAGATGTTCAAGGACGAGGTGCGCGCGGTGGGTGAGCAGCTCGGCCTGCCCGAGGCCATGGTGTGGCGCCACCCGTTCCCCGGCCCAGGGCTGGGCATCCGGATCGTCGGCGAGATCACGGAGGACCGCCTCGCGATCCTCCGCCAGGCCGACGCGATCGCGCGCGAGGAGCTGGCCAACGCCAAGCTGGAACGTGAGATCTGGCAGTTCCCCGTCGTGCTGCTGGCCGACGTTCGCTCCGTCGGCGTGCAGGGCGACGGCCGCACCTATGGCCACCCCATCGTGCTGCGGCCCGTCGTCTCCGACGACGCGATGACGGCCGACTGGGCCCGCCTGCCCTA
>DURG01000120.1 GCA_012837465.1 Propionibacterium sp.
CGGCTGCGCGCGACGTCGGGGACCGCCGGCATTGCGTCGGCCGGGGAGATGACGCACTCCGAGCACATCGCGGCGGTCCGCCTCGGCGAGCTCGGCTCGGTGCACTCCTGGGAGCTCGTCACCGCCGTCGACGGGCCCGGCACGCGGCTGACCGTGTTCCTGGCCGGCTGCCCGCTGCGGTGCCTGTACTGCCACAACCCGGACACGTACTTCACCAACAAGGGCGAGCCCGTCCTCCTCGACGACCTCATCAAGAAGGTGAAGCGCTACCGGGGCGTGTTCCGCGTCACCGGCGGCGGCCTGACCCTCTCGGGCGGCGAGCCGCTGTTCCAGCCCGTGTTCGCCGGGCGACTCCTGCGCGCAGCCAAGGGCATGGGCGTGCACACCGCGCTCGACACCTCGGGGTTCCTGGGCCGCAACGCGTCCGACGAGCTGCTCGACGACGTCGACCTGGTGCTGCTCGACATCAAATCAGGCGACCCCGACACCTACACCCGCGCCACCGGCCGCGAACTGCAGCCCACCCTCGACTTCTCCCGCCGGCTTGCCGACCGAGGCAACCGGATGTGGATCCGCTTCGTGCTGGTGCCGGGCCTGACCGATGACGAGGCCAACGTCGAGAAGGTCGCCGCGCACGTCGCGACGCTGGGCGAGGCCGTCGAGCGCGTCGAGGTGCTGCCGTTCCACCAGATGGGCCGCGACAAGTGGGAGTCGTTGGGCCTCAACTACGAGCTCAAGGACACCGACCCGCCGTCGAAGGAACTGATCGCCCGGGTGATGGGCCAGTTCAAGGCCCACGGCCTGCCCACCTTCCGCGGCTGATCAGGCGACGATCTCATGCTCCACGCCGAGTAGGTCATAGGTGCGGCTGGCTCGCCTGTCGCGGGTGAGCAGGACACAGCCGTTGGTGCGGGCCGCTTCACCCACCAGGGCGTCATAGACGGCGCCACCTGTGATGCCCAGCGTTGCGAGGCGCCGCCTGAGCCCGGCGTGAGCATCAGGACTCAGCCAAGCCACGGCGGGAAACACCCGCTCGATCAGTGCCGCGGCGTCGCCCGGATCCACCGAGAGCGCCCCGGGCATTCTCGTCAGCACGGAGAAGACCTCAAAGGAGGCGTGCCCAGCCAGCATGGGTGAGTGCGTGCGCACGGCCTCGAGGGACGGCCCGTGTGCCAGGTGGCCCGCATCCAACGCGGCGACGGCGACGCTGGTGTCCACCGCCCAGCGGTCAGCGCTGGCCGTCATCGCGCCACCTCTGCACATCGGCGTCAGAGATGCTCATCCCCTCCACCGGTTCCAGCACCGGCCACCCGTCGACCTCGATCACCCGCCTGCCGGGGCGGCGCGCGTGTGTGATGACCAACGCGTCACCCTCCACCAGGAGTTCAAGCTGCGACTCAGGGGTGAGGTCGAGGCGCTCGCGGATCTCCTTGGGCACCACGAGGCGACCGGCCCTATCCATCGTTACCATCATGGTAACCATGCTACCAACGGGTGTTTCATGCCGTCACCGGCTGCTTGCGGAACGCCCACCACGTCATCGCAAGGAGAATGAGGCTGAAGACGATGAGCATCGCGGTGAAGGCGTCGAACGGCAGGCGAAGGTTCGACTCGACGAGGAAGTGATCGAGGAACAGCAGCGAGCTCCACATGATCACGGCCGCGATCACCACGGGCACCGCCCCCTTGATCCCCCACCGCAGCACCCAGGCCACCAAGCAGGCGAGCCCCACCATGACGGGCGTGAACAATCCGCCCATCATCATGACGAAGGTGTCGAAGAACTGCTCGCTGTAGAACTTGTCACCGGGCACGTTGAGCTGGAACACGAGCATGCCGTCCCACCCGGTGATCACCTGCTCTGCCCTGCGCGCCACCATCATCATGAGGTAGCCGAACCACGCGAAGGCGAAGCTGGCCACGGTGGTCACTGCGAAGACCCATCCGCGTCGATGCCCGAGGGACAGCGCGAACCTGCTCCCCCAGGCCCAGATGAGGACGAGCCCCAGCGCGCCGGCTGCCACGAGCACCAGCGATGGGAAGAAGGTGACGCGCTGCCCCCTCAGTTGCAGCACGAACAGCGACGCCAGCCCGGACAGGAGCCAGATCGCGAACGGTGCCCACCACCGCCACTGCGCCCGCCCCCCAAGGGCCGCGAGGATGCCCAGCACGCTGTTGCGGCCGCGCCCCGCGACGGAGCGGCCGGCACCCCCGCTGGTTGAGCCGCGCCCCGCGACGGAGTCGCCGCCACCCCCGCTGGTTGAGCCGCGCCCCGCGACGGAGTCGCCGGCGCGTGTCGAAACCTCTGATGTAGGGACCTTGTTCATGATGGGGCTCCTTCCGTGAGCACCGAGGCGAGTTCTTGGAGGCGCACGGGGACCGCGCGCAGGTGGGATGGGGCGTCGTCGCGGCGGACGATGCCCGTGGCTTGGTTGCCGAGCCGCTCGATGGGGCCGACGACAGGGAGACCTTCGAGGTCGGCCACGGGTCCCTGCACCCGGACGTGCGCAGACCGCAGTTCTTCCGCGTCGTCGTCGACCACCAGCCGGCCTTCGTGGAGCACCAGGACCCGCTCGAAGAGGTCGGCACACTCGTCGATGAGATGCGTCGAGAGCACGATCAGGCGGGGATGATCGCCCTGCTCCTCGACGATGGCCTTGGCCAGCAGCGCGCGAGAGGGGGCGTCCAGGCCGAGCGTCGGCTCGTCGAGCAGCGTGACCCGGGCGCGAGAGGCGAGGGCGAGGCTGGCGAGGCCGGCCGACAGCTGGCCGCGGCTGAGCGAGCGTTGCCCGGGATCCACGCCGAACGCCTCAAGCAGCTCGAGGGCACGGGGTTTGTCGTAGGCCGGATGCACCCGGGCGAGGTGGCCCATCAGCGAGCGGAGGCTCTGGTCGTAGCCGTGGGGCCAGCGGTCGCCGGCGTACATGGCGGGCCGCGCCACGTCGACCGTGCCGGTGTAGCGGGACTCATGGCCGCACAGCACGCGCAGCAGCGTGGTCTTGCCCGCGCCGTTGCGGCCCAGCAGGCCGACGATCCCTTCCCCCGGCAGGTCGACGGTGACGCCCGTCAGCGCTTGGACCGATCCGCCGAACTTGCGGTAGGCGACGCTCAGGTCGCGCAGTGGGGTCATGCTTCCTCCTTGATGAGAGCCGCCAGATCGGTGGCCGAGATGCCGAGGCGGGCGGCCTCGGCGATGAGTGGCTTGAGGTAGCGATCGGCGAACTCCGTCTGCCGCTGCTTGATCAGTTGGGTGCGGGCGCCGTCAGCCACGAACGTGCCGATGCCCCGCTGCTTGTAGAGCACGCCATCGCTCACGAGCTGACTGACGCCCTTGAGCGCCGTGGCGGGGTTGATCCGCCAGAAGGTCGCGAAATCGTTGATGCTGGGCACCTGGTCACCCTCTGCGAGGGTCCCGTCGACGATGTCGTCGCTGATGCGCTGCGCAACTTGGAGGAACAGGGGGGCATCGCCGTCGCCCTGCCCTATCGGTGTGTTGGTCAAGTAACTAACCATGTGACCATCATGCACCCTGTGCGGGTCGCTGTCCATCCCCGTGAGCAATTGGATGGGGTCGCCGCGCAAAGTCGCCCGTTTTCTCGGCGTGTCGCACCGTGATCCCATCCAATTGCTCATGGGGAGAGGCGCCTAGGCTGGGCGTATGAGGTGGATCGGCATGACTGCGGCGGCGCTGCTGCTGAGCGCCTGCGCCGTGGCGTCCGACGATCCCCCGCTCGCGCACCACCCCCACGATCCGGAACCCGAGGTCAGGGGCGTGCGGCCCGAGGATCAGGACCCACCCCGCGAGGAACGTCCCCCCGTGACCTACGTCAATGAGCGGCCGCGTTGCGCCGAGGGCCAGATCTTCGCCGTGAACTTCATCGGCTACGACGCCGCGCTGGGCAGCCGCTACCACTGGGCGCGCGTGCGCAACTGCACGGCAGAGGCGCAGCTCCTGCCGGATCCAGTGCTGCACGGCCGCGACCTCGGCAACATCTGGGGCGAACTGAGCTCTGAGCCCCGCGAAGACCAATCCGTCACCCTGCAGCCGGACGAGAGCATCGAGTTGCAGTTGCACTGGCTCAGCAACGGCACCTGCGAGCGCGGCATCCAGGACCTGCGCGTGCAGCTCGGTGACCAGACTTTCGACTCCCCGGAGAACTGCCTGCAACTCTGGGGCAACTTCGCCCCGGAGCGCGAGGAGGACATCACCTGGAACTGGGGAACGACCACATGACCGCGCCGTCGCCCTGCCCGTGCGACACGGGGAAGCCGTACCCCTCCTGCTGCGGCCGCTTCCACGACGGACGCCCGGCGCCCACCGCGGTGGCGCTGATGCGGTCGCGGTACTCCGCCTTTGCCCTGGGCCTGGGCTCCTACCTCCTGGAGACCTGGCATCCTGCAACGCGCCCGCCGTCGATGGATCTCGACGACGACACCACCTGGACCGGGCTCACCATCGAGCACACGGAGGCGGGCAAAGCCTGGGACGATGCGGGGGTCGTGCAGTTCGCCGCCGCATGGCGCTCCCACGACGGTGACGGGACGCTGCGGGAACGGAGTCGCTTCACGATGATCGACGGGCGTTGGTACTACCTCGACGGCGTGCTCGGCTGAGCCCTACCCTCCGGGCCATGAGTGGGCCGGATGCCCCAGCACGATTCTGAGCGCGGCATAGCCGGGAGGTATATTGCTCGGCGGCGCGCCCGTCGCGCGCCCGCAGTTCCCAGCCCGGCGCCCTCCGCGCGGGCCTCATCGCAGGAGATCCATGAGCCA
>DURG01000121.1 GCA_012837465.1 Propionibacterium sp.
ACGAGGTGGCCGAGGCCCTCGCCGTGTTCAGCGGAGTCCGCGCGGTACGCCGCGCCTACGGGCCGGTGGCCGGGGCGCAGGTGATGTAAGTGAACGACGAGGTGGATGAGGTCGTCCGCGCCTGGCAGCGGGAACGATCCGACATGGCGTTGGAGCCCATGCACGTGTGGTCCCGCATCGACCGGCTCTCAGGCATCCTCGACGTCCACCGCAAGGCGGCCTTCTCGCAGCATGAGATCGAGAGCTGGGAGTTCGACGTGCTCGCCGCCCTACGTCGGGCGGGCGAGCCCTACCAGCTCACTCCCGGCCAACTCCTCAAGGAGACCCACGTCACGTCCGGCACCATGACCAACCGGATCGACCGCCTCGCCACGAGGGGAGCGGTCACCCGGGAGCCTGATCCGAACGACGGGCGGGGCGTGCTCGTGTCGCTGACGCGGCAAGGCCTGATGCTGGTGGATGCGGCGCTGGAGTCGCTGCTGAACCTGGAGGCGACCCTGTTGCGGGGCTGGGAGCCGGAGGACCGCACGAAGATGGCCGCCTACTTGCGGCGTTTGCTCCTCGACGCGTCCTGATCCCCCTCCGCGGCCGCCTGGTCGCGTTGCAGCCTCTGGTCGATGGTCTCCATGATGAGCTTGGGTTCCGTCTGGAGGTGCGCCATGCCGTTCCACGCCAGGTTGATCAGGTGGCGCGCCACGACCTCGCGCGAGGGTTCACGGCTGTCGAGCCACTGTTGCCCGGTCTGCGCGACGAGCCCGACGAGGGCCTGCGCGTAGAGGCCGGCGAACTGGGGATCGTGCCCGGTGCGGCTGAACTCGGCGGCGAGGAGGTCCTCGACCTGCACGGCGATGTCGCTCAGGATGGAGGCGAATGAGCCGGTGGGTTGGCCCGCCGTCGGCACCGATGAATCCCGCGAGAGGATGCGGAATCCATCCGGGCAGCTCTCGATGTATTCGAGCAGCGCCATGGCGCCGCGCTCCAGCAACTCGCGCGAGCGCGCACCGGGGGTGGTCAGGGCGCTGCGGATGGCGTTGTGGAGGGTTTGGGTCTCGCGGTCCACGACGACGGCGTAGGCCCCCTCCTTGCCCCCGAAGTGCTCGTAGACAACGGGTTTGGACACCCCGGCGCGGGCGGCGATCTCCTCGACGGAGGTGCCCTCGAAGCCGCGCTCGGCGAACAGTTCGCGGGAGATCTCCAACAACTGTTCCCGCCGTTGCGTGGCCGTCATCCGCGTCCGGGATCGGCGGGCACGGTTCGGGGCTTCGGGAGTGGTCACCCCAGCAGTCTAGGCTCCCGCGCCAGCCAGCACCCCTTGATGTGGTCGTCGACGATGCCGATGGCCTGCATCAGCGCGTACATCGTCGTGGGGCCGACGAAGCGGAAGCCGCGCTTGTGCATCGCCTTGCTCAGGGCCTCGGACTCCTCGGTGCTGCTTGGCACGTCGAAGGCGGTCAGCGGCGCCTGCTCGCGTGGCTCGGGGGCGTGCTTGAGGATGAGGTCCGCCAAGCGCTCGCCGTCGTCGTGCATGGCGTTGAGGGCGCGGGCATTGCCGATGGTGGCCATGATCTTCATCCGATTGCGGATGATCTCCGGGTTGGCCATGAGCCGCTCCACGTCGTCCTCGTCGTACCCGGCGACGACGGCGGGGTCGAAGTCGTCGAAGGCCTCGCGGAAGGCCTCCCGCTTGCGCAGCACCGTCAGCCAGCTGAGTCCGGCCTGGAACCCCTCGAGGCAGACCCGTTCGAGGAGCTCGCGCTCGTCGTCGGAGACCTCGAGCGGACGGCCCCACTCCTCGTCGTGGTAGGCCTGATACAGGGGGTCGTTGGCGCCGAAGCAGCGCACCTTGTCCATGTGGTTCTCCTCCGTCAACGGAACTAGTGTCGCTCCCACTATGGGCAAAACGCCACTGGAATCACCACGAGGTTCCGGGCCTGTGGATAACCACGCGGCCCACTTGGTAGACTCTCGGCAGCCTCAGACGAGGCTGATCCCCGGTTGGTCTTTCGGCAGGGCCCGCCTGACTTTGAATCAGGATTAGCGAAGTAGGTTCGACTCCTACCCGGGGAGCCAACGTAATGTCTCAGGACATCGAAATAGCCTGAACCCCCATTGTCAGGGTTCAGGCTTCTTCTTTTTTCTGGCTGAGGAGTTGGTAGTCCTTGTCAGGACTGAGTGTGCTCGCGCAGGATTTCGCCGGTGCTGGCGTTGATGACGGTGATGTCCAGGTCTCACATGCCGGTTGTTTCGGAGCCTGTGGCACAACTCGGGGCCGCTGTCGCCCGGAGATTCGCTCGTGACGGATTCGACGTCGCCCTGATCTCGCGCACAGCCGAGCGCGTCGAAGCGGTCGCCGTACAGCTTCGCGGCGAAGGCGTCAACGCCCGCGCCTACGCCGCCGATGTCAAGGATCGGGCCAGCCTGCGGGATGCGCTGGATGCTGCGGCCGCAGACCTCGGTGCCATCACCGTCCTGCAGTACAGCCCGCTGCCGGCGCGTGAGTTCATGCGCCCCATCCTGGAAACCACAGTGGAGGACCTGCAGTCCGCCATCGAGTTCTCCGTCTACGGTGCTCTGACCGCGGCGCACCATGTCATGCAGAACATGCGCTTCAAGGGCGGCGGCACCATCATCTTCGTCAACGGAGGCACAGCTGTGCGGCCACTGGCGAAGTTCGGGGGCACCTCAGTTGCCTTCCACGGCGAATCCGCGCTGGGCGCCGGACTGCATGAGGCCCTTGAGCCAGACAACATCTACGTCGGGCAACTCATCATTCCGGGCGGCATCATCGAAGGGCACCCGCGTAAGGACCCTGCTGTTCTCGCGGAGAAGATCTGGTCGATGCACGTCGAACGGGGTGAGTTCCGAGTCTTCGCCGGCGACATGGACCGCGACGGCTGAGGCCGAGGAGCAGCCAGCGGAATTGCCGCGCCTGCAACGGCACAACGCCCTCCCGCTCCGAAGAGTTGGAGGGCGTTGCCCATACGCTTTTCCCCTGGTGAGGGAAGCAACTCAGCCGATCTTGATGACCTGCGTTCCGTCTGCGAACTTGTCATGCCAAGCACGGCGGCCGACGACGTCGCTGTTGATGCCGACCGCAATCATGATGGCCGCGACGAGTTGGCCAATGCTGGCGAGGAGGCCGCCGATGAGCGGGAGCACACCCAGGATGCCAAGGGCCACCCAGATGTTGCGCTTGATGGCCTGCTCCATGGTGGGACGCCCGCCGTCGGGCCCCCGGGTCTCCAACTTCATCACCATCTTGCCGAGCGTCTGCCCGCGGCTGGACTCCAGGTAGGCGAAGTACCCCAGGTAGAGGGCCGCCATCAGCACTGAACTGACCAGGTTGGACAGGAAGCTGCTGCCACCCGAGCCGAAGAACCCGAAGTTGCCTCCCATCAGGAGGCTTACCACGAGGAATCCGATGACAATTGAACCCGCGACCATCAGGATCGCGAAGTCGATCAGACGGGCGAGGAACCTGTCGACGAGTTCACCGGGCTGACCGACCTTGCTGACCGGCTGACCATAGGGCTGTCCTGCCGGTTGGCCGTAAGGCTGGCCGGGCTGCTGGGGGTGGGGTTGGCTGGGCTGCTGACCGTAGGGTTGGCCGGGCTGCTGACCGTAAGGCTGACCTGGCTGCTCGCCATAGGGCTGGCCGGTGGGCTGGCTCGGCTGTTGGAACTCACCAGGCTGCGGCATATCGTTGGGCTGGTTTGGATCGGACACGGGACACCTCTTTGCGATCGATGTACTGAAGGTGCGGTTGCATCAGTCCCCAGGGACTCTAGTGCCCTGGCGCCTCTGATGGTGGACGTCCACGGAACTCCTGGTCATTCAGCGGGAGTTCTCCCCGGGCCGATTTGTCGGTGCGTCGCGCCGTGACCCCGTCCCGGAGGTGATCGCCTGCTGTCGGGCCCGTTTGCGCAGTTCCCGTGGCTTCGGGTGCCGGACACGAACAGACATGGTGGTACTGCCGCGCAGGATCAGCCGCGGATGGTCCCCAGAGGGCCGGGTGGGGACAACGGAGTAGATGGTTCCGGACTGGCCAGAGACATTGAGCTGTTGCACATCGACACCCCAACCCTCCGGCACGATGACGTGCACACTGGGATTACCGGTGATCACCACGTCGATGACCTTCTGCAACGGATTGGCGAAAGTGCAGTTGAGCCTCACTGTGCCGAACCCGGTGCCGATGATCTCGATGAATGGCGGCAGATCCCACTCACCATCGAACGTGTGCCCGGACCACGAGGAGCGGATGATCAACGGGTTCTCCCAACTGAGGCCCGGCCCGTCGCCGAGGGGGAGGTTGTCCGCCAGGACGGAAGGGAGATCCCGTGCCGGCACCAGATCATCGAGAATCCGGTAGAGGTCTTCGCGGCTGAAGGCGTTCAGCGCCGTCGGCAGCCGGGCGTGCAGTTCCTCGACGGTGAGCCTGCCGTCCGCGACGGCCTCACGCAGGATGGAAGCGGCTCGGTCACGCTGCAGGGCGGTGACGCGCAACCGGCCATCGGGGATGTCGTGGAACTCCATGGTGCGCAGGTTACTGCGTGCGCGACTGCGGCAGCTTCGTGGAGCCGATGCGCCGGGGGTTGGATGCTGGCGGTACGACTGGGCCGATGTCTCCGTCTGGCGCCTCATCCAGATCCATGATCACGGGAGCGTGGTCACTGGGCAGTTTGCCCTTGCGGGCGGCACGGTCGACCCATGCGGCGGCCACGCGGTTGGCCACCTGCTGCGAGGCGAGGACCAGGTCGATGCGCATCCCCAGGTCCTGGTGGAACATCCCCGCCCGGTAGTCCCAGTACGAGAACAGTCGTTCCCGCCCGGGCCAGTGGGCGCGCACCACGTCGATGAGCCCGAGGGCCGCGACGCGTTGCCGCTCCTCAGCCGTCACGTGCGTGTGGCCAACGTAGGCTGCCGGGTCGAACACGTCGATGTCGGCCGGGGCGACGTTGATGTCGCCGCACAGCGCCACGTCGGCCGGCCCGCCAGAGATGGCGGCGGCCAACGCGTCGAACCAGGCCAGCTTGTACTGGTAATGGTCGGAGCCCACCTCGCGCCCGTTGGGCACGTAGAGGCTGTGGATCCGGACTCCCGCACAGGTGGCGCTGAGCGCACGGGCCTCGACGACGTCGCGGTAGGCCGGTTGCCCGGCGAAGTTGCGCTCCACGTCGTCGAGTCCCACCCGGGAGAGCAGCGCCACCCCGTTGAAGCCGCCCGACCCGTGGTGGGCGAAGCGGTACCCGAGTGCAGCCAGCGGCTCCGTGAAGAGGTCGCTGAAGACATCGTCGGTGAGCTTCGTCTCTTGCAGGCACACGACGTCCGGCTGGCGCTGCTGCAACCAGTCCAGCAGCCTGGGAAGGCGTTGCCGGGCCGAGTTGACGTTCCATGTGGCGATCCTCACGCTGCGAGGCTACCCGTGCGGTGTGTCGAACTCGAGGTCTGCTTGGTGGCCCTTCGTCCTGTCGCGGCCCTCGTTCCTCGGGCGCGCCAGGCTCAGGGACCAGCTTTCGTCTTGCGTCGCGAGGCACAGGCGAGGAAGCGAGGGGATAGGGTCAAGCCATGCGTGAGCGCCAGGACATCAAAAGTTGGTTGACAGACATGGACGGGGTGCTCGTCCATGAGAACGACGCCCTGCCCGGCGCGTCCGAACTGATCGAGCAGTGGAAGGCCGACGGAACCGAGTTCCTCGTGCTGACCAACAACTCGATCTTCACCCCGCGCG
>DURG01000122.1 GCA_012837465.1 Propionibacterium sp.
CGCGCGGGGTGAAGATCGAGTTGTTGGTCAGCACGAGGAACTCGGTTCCGTCGGCCTTCCACTGCTCGATCAGTTCGGACGCGCCGGGCAGGGCGTCGTTCTCATGGACGAGCACCCCGTCCATGTCGGTCAGCCAGCTCTTGATGTCTGTGCGCTCACGCATACTTGAACAGTAGCCCAGCGTCGTCGAAAAGCTTCGCTGAAGGGTTGTGAACCGAACTCGGTACGCAACCCCTCACCCCTGATCCACCGAAAGCGGCGGCCAGGTGTCGGGTCCCGAGTGCCTCGCGGCCGCCCACAGCGACCCTCCGAACACGGCATTCCGCGAGGTGTATCGAGGGACAACAACCCCACACCATCGGCATCGGATGAATGCGGCACCGCTGCGTGTCCATGCTGGTCAAGTCCCTCGATACACCGCTGGAAAGGCCAGGTCGTTGCAACGCCTGGCGATGCGTGCGGGCCTTTCCAGCGGCACTCGGGACCCGGAAGTGGGCCTCGGCTGCTGCACGGTTCCGGTGGATCCAGGCACTCAGGACAACGCCTTCGTCGTTCGCGGGCGCTCACGCTCAGGAGCCGGAGCGGCGCTTCGTACGGGAGGTCGCGACCGCTGTCCAGGGGTCCTCGGGCCACGGGTGTTTCGGGTACCGGCCACGCATCTCGGAGCGGACCTGGGCGTAGGGGCCGGACCAGAAGGACGCCAGGTCATCGGTGACCGCCAGTGGCCTCCCCGCGGGCGACAGCAGGTGGAACAGGATGCGCGCCCGCCCATCGGCGATCGTCGGCGACTCCGCCAGGCCGAAGCACTCCTGCAACTTGACCGCGCACACCACCGCTGCGTCGTCGTCGTGGGGTGGGTAGTCGAGCCGGATGTTGGAGCCGCTCGGCACTGTCAGGCGCTCGGGGGCCAGGTCATCGAGGCGGTGGGCCTCCTGCCAGGGGATGAGCCGACGCAGGGGAGCGGTCAGGCTGATCCCGCTGAGGCGACCCGTCCGGGCCGCCTCTGCCAGCTCCGGGCCCAACCATTCGTCGAGCCTGGCGAGCAGCGCCTCGTCAGAGACGTCGGGCCACGGTGCGCCGATCCGACGGTGGAGCAACGCCAGCCTGCGACGCAGCAGGTCCGCCGATGCTGACCAGCCGATCACCCCGAGGCCTTCTCGGGCAAGCACCCCGCGCACCGCGTCGGCGCCGAGCTCCTTCGCGGGCACGGGGGTGGAGCTCAACTCGATGGCACCGAGCGCCGAGACCCGGCGGGCCCGTAGCTTCCCCTCGACGAGTTCACCGCGCACCTCGTCGACCAGCAGGTGCTCGGCAGTGCGCCGGGCGGTGGGCTCATCGATCGGCGCCCCGGAACGGATGACCGCCCCTGTTCCGGCGGCAGCCTGACCGCCAGTGCGCGAAACCTCCGCCACAGCCAGCCATTCGTGGCCGGTCAGGCTCGGTGGGGCAGCGGCCCGGGTGCCGGAGGCGAACAGGTAGGCGTCACCCACCCGTCGGGCGACCCGCTCCGGGTAGGCCAGCACGACCACGGCGCCGGGCAAGCCGCCCACCCCGTCAGAGGATGGCACGAGGCGCTCCAGCCGGTCCGCCTCAGCCTTCCAGCGCCGCGACTCCGGTGCGGTCCCGCGACGCAGTCCGCGCAGGGCGACGGTGAGGTCACCGTCGACGTCCATCTCCGCCGCCGCGACCACCTCGGCCGCCACACGGCTGCCGACGACGTCCGCCCCGTCCAGGAGGGCGCGCGCCCACCGAGGGGATGCCGGGATCTCAGCCAGCCTCCGTCCATGGGCCGTCACCCGCCCCTGGTCGTCCACGGCGCCCAAGCCTTGGAGCACGGCCTCGTCCTCAGCCACCGCCGATGCCGGCAGCGGGCTCGGCAGCGCCAGGCCCTCTCCCCGCGGTGCACCCCAGGCTGCGAGCGTCAGGAGGGCGCTGGTGAGTTCGGCGGTCTGCGCCTCGGGTGTGACCTGCGGCCGCAGCCCGGAGTAGGTGCGCTCGTCGTAGCACCGCCAGACCACGCCGGGGCCTTGGCGGGCGGCACGGCCGGCACGTTGGTCTGCCGATGACTTCGCGCAGCGCACGGTCACCAGACCCGACATCCCTCGGCCTGAGTCGCGACGGGGCTCGCGGGCCAATCCTGCGTCGACCACGACGCGCACCCCGTCGACCGTCAGCGAGGACTCGGCCAGGTTCGTGGATACCACCACGCGGGGCAGTTCACCCTGACGACGGCCGGAGACGGCCCGGTCCTGCTCGCGCGCACCAGCCTGCCCGTGCAGCTCCAGCACCTCGGCTGGGAGGGCGCCGCGCAGTCGCTCGGCCACGGTGCGCTCCTCCCACACGCCGGGCAGGAAGACGAGCACGTCGCCGTCGTCGGGGCGCTGTGCGAAGGCCCGCTCGACAGTGGCGGCGACGTGGCCGAGGAAGCCGCGGGAGGTACCGCGGGCGTCGAGTGCTGCCGGGCCCGGTGCCCACCGCACGTCCAGGGGATGCAGCTGTGCCGGCACCCCAACCACGGGAGCGGGGGATCCGCCACCCAACAGCGAGGACAGCCCGACGGCGTCGAGCGTGGCGGACATGGCGACGACGGGTAGGTCGTCGCGCAGTTCCCGGACCTCCGCCAGGAGGCCGGTCAGCAGGTCGGTGTCGAGGCCGCGCTCGTGTACCTCATCCAGGATGACGGCGCCCACACCCTCGAGGGACGGGTCCCGCAGCAGGCGGCGCAGCAGGACGCCGGGCGTCACCATCTCGACTCGGGTCTGGCGGGTGACGGCGCGTTCGCCGCGCACCGTGAAGCCCACGATGTCTCCCACCTTGGTTCCCGTCAGCGACGCCAGTCGCCTCGCCGCGGCCCGCGCAGCAACGCGACGGGGCTGGGTGACGACGACCCGCCCCTCCACGCAGCCGGCGACCACCGCAGGAGCCAGCGTC
>DURG01000123.1 GCA_012837465.1 Propionibacterium sp.
CCAGCGCGGCGGCGATGGGATGCTCGGAGGCTGCCTCGACGGCGGCGGCGAGCGCGAGCAGTTCGTCGCGCTCCACGCCCTCGACGGGCTCGACGTCCACGACGGACATCTGGCCGGTGGTGAGCGTGCCGGTCTTGTCGAACACGATGGTCTCGACGGCGCGGGCGCGCTCCAGCACCTGCGGGCCGCGGATCATGGTGCCCAACTGGGCACCGCGGCCGGTGCCGACCATGAGGGCCGACGGCGTGGCCAGGCCCAGCGCGCACGGGCAGGCGATGATCAGCACGGAGATGGCGGCCGAGAGCGCCATGGTCCAGCCGTGGCTGGCGACGAGGTGGCCGATGAGCGTGATGACTGCGATGACCAGCACCACGGGCACGAAGATGCCGGAGACCTTGTCGGCCAGTCGCTGCACGTCGGCCTTGCCCTCCTGGGCCTCCTCCACCATCTTCGCGATGCGCGCGAGTTGCGAATCAGCACCGACGGCCGTGGTGCGCACCACGAGGCGGCCGGTGGTGTTGACGCAGCCACCCACCACCGTCGAACCGGGCTCCACCTCGACGGGCAGGGACTCCCCGGTGATGATCGAGGCGTCGACGGCGGAGCGGCCCTCGACGACCTCACCGTCGGCGGCGACCTTCTCGCCGGGCCGCACCACCACGAGGTCGCCCTCCTGGAGGTCCTTGACGTCGACGCGGATCTCCTCGCCGTCGCGCAGGACGGTGGCCTGCTTGGCGCCCACCTCGAGCAGCGCGCGCAGCGCGGCGCCGGATTCGGTCTTGGCGCGGGCCTCGATGTAGCGGCCCAGCAGCAGGAAGGAGATGATGACGACGGCGGCCTCGAAGTAGATGAAGCCCATCGCGTCCTGTTGGGACAGGTTGAACTCGAAGCGGTGCTTGAGCCCGATCTCGCCGGCGTGCCCGAAGACCATCGCGTAGACCGACCAGGCGTAGGCGGTGAGCGTGCCCAGCGTCACGAGCGTGTCCATGGTGGTGGCGCCGTGGCGGAGGTTGGTGAAGGTCGCCTGGTGGAACGAGCGTCCGAGCCACAGCACGACGACGGTGGACAGCGCGAGCGCCACCCACTGCCAGCCGGGGAACTGGAGCGCCGGGATCATCGAGACGAGCACGACGGGGATGCTGAGCGCGAACGCCCAGATGACGCGCGGCTTGAGCGCGGCGGCCTCGTCGGACTTCTGGTCGATCGGCACGGGCAGCGTGGCGCCGTAGCCGGACTTCTCTACGACGGCGATGAGGTCGTCGGCAGTGAGGCCGTCAGGGGCCTCGACGCTGGCCTTCTCGGTGGAGTAGTTCACCGAAGCGGTGACGCCGTCGACCTTGTTGAGCTTCTTCTCGATCCGGGCCGCGCACGAGGCGCAGGTCATCCCTTGGATGTCGAGTTGGATCTTGTTGAGGGTGGGCGTGGTGGCCATTTCATCTCATTTCAGGGCGCACTTGACACGCCGCCCTGGTGGGGGCGGTGGTTACGGGGTAAGGGTCAGGCCTCGACGACGGTGTAGTCGCCGGCTTCCTTGACCGCTTCGATGATGGCGTCGAAGGGGATGCGCTCGTCGGATTCGACGCTCATCGCACCGCCCTCGAGCACGACGTTGACGTTCTGCACGCCGTCGATCTCGGAGACTTCCTCGGTGACGTGGTTGACACAGTTGCCGCAGGTCATTCCGGAAACGGTGTAGTTGGTGATCATGGCTTGTCCTTCCTGGACGGGTTCAGCGGGTCAGGCGCTTGATGGCCTGCATCGCTTCGTCGATCTTTTCCTTGCCCTCCGGCCCGCCCTGGCGGGCGGCGTCGGCGACACAGTGGCTGAGGTGGTCCTCGAGCAGCCCGAGCGACACGGCCTTGAGCGCGGAGGTCACCGCGGTGACCTGCGTCAGGATGTCGATGCAGTACTGATCTTCGTCAACCATGCGGGCGAGCCCACGTACCTGGCCTTCGATCAGACGCAGGCGGCGCAGGTACGCGGTCTTCTCAGGCGTGTACCCGTGCATGTGACAGGTCTCGGTTTCCGACATGGCACCCCCTCTTCGATCAACTATACCCCCATGGGGTATCAAATCCAATCTCTCCCCCTCATCATTTCACCGAGGGCAGGCGACGTTGGGGCCGGGGTTGGCTACCGACACCAGGGCGCCCTGCGCCCCGAGGGGGTCGGCCGATCGGCCGACGAAGCCGAGATGTCCACAAACAACCCACAGGCCCTGTGGATAAGTCGCGTTCCCCGGGTGAACGAGACATGAACTGGGCCACATAGCACGACCTTCGTGCCGACGTCCACCCCTGAGCGGCAATTCCTTATACTCCCTAGTCAACCGACCTTTGATGGAGCAAAATGGTCAATCACTCAACCACCTGGGTGCCAAATGACGACAAGATGACATGCGACCCGCGGCGAGATGTGGACAATTGTGGAATTGCCTGCGACCCGGTTCGATTATAACAATTCGATAACAGGCATTTCACGCTCAGCCAACAGGTTCATCCACACCCCCGGCTCCGCACCGAATTTGTTCTCCACAGCCTGTCCACAGGCTGTCCGCAGGGTTGTCCACAGGCCGCCGACCGGCGTCGGCCGGGATTGTCGGAACACTGGCCTAACCTTGGCGGAGCGAGTTGAAGTGGGGAGGTTGGCAGTGACGGCACAGGCACCGGCAGCGGTCTACGACGACCGCGATCTCGACCGTACCCCGCCACAGGACCTGGCAGCAGAGCAGAGCGTCCTCGGCGCGATGATGATGTCGAAGGACGCCATCTCGGACGTGGTCGAGGTGCTGCGCGGCGCGGATTTCTACCGTCCCAACCACGAGTCCATCTACGACGCCATCATCAGCCTCTACGGCCGCGGGGAGCCGGCTGATCCCATCACCGTCGCCGGCGAGTTGGGCAAGTCCGGGCTGCTGTCCAAGGTCGGCGGGGCCGTCTACCTGCACGATCTCCTCTCCAGCGTCTCGATTGCGGCAAACGCCCCCTACTACGCAGAGATCGTGCGCGACAAGGCAGTGCTGCGCCGCCTGGTCAACGCATCCATCCGTATCGCCCAGTTGGGCTACGGCGGCGCGGGCGAGGTCGACAAGATCGTCGACGAGGCCCAGCAGACCCTCTTCGAAGTGACGGACCGCAACGCAGCGGAGGATTACAAGTCGCTGCGCGAACTGCTGGAGCCCACGTTCGACGAGATGGAGGCCATCGCCAACAGCGGCGACGCGCTCTCCGGCGTGCCCACCGGCTTCACGGAGCTGGACAGGCTCACCAACGGCCTGCATCCCGGCCAGATGATCATCGTCGCGGCGCGCCCTGGCGTCGGCAAGTCGACGTTCGCGCTCGACGTGTGCCGCTCCGCCGCCATCCACCACAACCTCCCCGCGGCGTTCTTCTCGCTGGAGATGAGCCGCACGGAGATCGTGATGAAGATCCTCTCCGCGGAGGCCTCGGTACCCCTGGGGCGTATCCGAGGCGGCAAGATGGACGAGAACGACTGGCAGCGCGTCACGGACAAGTCGGCCATCCTCGCGGAGAAGAACTTCTTCATCGATGACTCCCCCAACCTCACGATGATGGAGATCCGCGCGAAGGCGCGCCGCCTGAAGCAGCGCCACGATCTGCAACTCATCGCCATCGACTACATCCAACTGATGACGTCGGGCAAGAAGGTGGAGTCGCGCCAGTTGGAGGTCTCGGAGTTCTCCCGGCAGATCAAGCTGCTGGCCAAGGAGTTGGAGATCCCGGTCATCGCGCTGTCGCAGCTCTCGCGAAACACGGAACAGCGCAAGGACGGCATCCCGCAGCTGTCGGACCTGCGTGAGTCGGGCTCGCTGGAGCAGGACGCCGACATCGTGTTGATGCTGCACCGCCCCGAGATGTACTCCCAGAACCCCTCCGACGAGGAGCGCGGCCTGGCTGCCTTCCACATCCCGAAGCACCGCAACGGCGAGACAGGCAAGATCGACGCGCTGTTCCAGGGCCACTACTCGAGGTTCACCAACGCCCCGATGTAGGTGACTCCCGAGGGTCCGCGCCGGCGGGCGGTCGCGAGGCACTCGGGACCCGGGGCCCATCGGTGGGCCAGGGCTCAGGGGCCAACCGCCTCGGCGACCCGGCGCAGCGGCACGCGCGTGCGCTTCTCGACACCGAGCAGCGCGGCGAGGTCGTCGTCGACGATGGGTCGCGTGAGGTTCCCCTGGACGAAGAGGAAGTCCACGTCGAGGACCTCGTAGCGAAGCGCGCCTTCCGTAGCGGCTGGCTGGCCGGAGCCCCCATCGCCGGCCGAAGGTCCGGCAAGCTGCTCCATGAGCCGGGACGTGCCCTCCCCCAGCCGGGCGTCGAGCGAGGCGAAGGTGCGCTGGGCATCCTCCTGCGTGTCCCACGTGCGAACCGACATCAGCGTGTCGGCGACTTCCTGGCCGTACGCCGCGTAGTTGCTTCGCACCGCCTCGGCGACCGTGCCGTCGAACCCGGCGAGGGCCTCAATGCCGGTCCATTCGGAGTCGACCGCTCGCTGCACCAGTGCCGCCCAGCTGTCGGTGCCGGGTACGCTCACCTGCACTCCCCCACACTTGGCGAGGTCGTCGACGTCACAGGCCGAGTCGTCGACCTTGATCGATGGGATCGGCGTGCGCAGTAGCTGGTACTTCTCCATGGCCCCATCACACGCCTCCCTGCGTCACGAAGCAAGGGGTGCCGCCGTCGAACTGGACAGATGTCAGCGATCGGGGCCCACCCACCCCGAAATCGAGGGGGTGCCCCTCGATCGTGGACATCCATCTGGTGGGTGTGGCGGAGACCTGCCGACGGCCTGTGGCCCGGGCAAGGCCCAGCAGTGCCGGTAGAGGGAAGATCAACAGCGCTGCCGATCCCGGGTCCCGAGTGCCGCGCGGAGCAGCCGAGTGAGAACAGCGACGCTGCCC
>DURG01000124.1 GCA_012837465.1 Propionibacterium sp.
GCTCATCCCCATCTCCCTCCTGCTCACGCGCCACGTACACGGCCTCAGGCCGCACTGGCTGCCGTCGGTGCAGCCCGGCATGCGCTGGCGCTACCTCCTGATGACCGTGGTGGTGGCGGCCGTGCTGCTCAATGCCGTCGTCTGGGCCCAGTGGGCGCTGGGGGAGATGCCCGCCTTCAACGACGGCCAGCCCGGCTGGGCGAGCTTCCTCCTGCTGATCGCACTGTCGTCGCCGCTGCAGGCCGCGGCCGAGGAGTTCTTCTTCCGCGGCTACCTGCTGCAGGCCATCGGCTCGGCGACGGGGCGCGCCTGGGTGGGCGCCGTCGGCTCCGCGCTGCTGTTCGCCCTCATGCACGGCCTCCAGAACCCAGCCCTGTTCGCCCACCGCCTCGTCTTCGGCCTCGTGGCCGGCGCCCTCGTCGTCGTGACGGGGGGCCTCGAAGCGGCGATCGGCGCGCACATCGTCAACAACATCTCGAGCTACGCTTACGCGCTGTTCAGCGTCACCGAGGAGGAGCTGCGCAAGGTCAGCGGCATCAGTTGGGCCGAGGCCGGCTGGAACATCCTGGCCTTCGTCCTCTTCGGCCTGGCGGCGTGGTGGCTCGCCCGGAAACTCAACCTCGCGACGCTCACCCCGTGATTTGTCGCGGGGCGCGGCAGTGGTGTACTGTTTCTTCTCGTGCTCGGTACGCTGGGCACCTAGGGGTATGGGGTAATTGGCAGCCCGACGGTTTCTGGTTCCGTTAGTCTAGGTTCGAGTCCTGGTACCCCTGCGGAAGGCGATTAGCCATCCAGCAGGAGGGAGTGTTAAGCTCCCTCACGCGCTAGGGGCCCCGTTGTGTAGCGGCCTAGCACGCCGCCCTCTCAAGGCGGTAGCGCGGGTTCGAATCCCGTCGGGGCTACAATGCAAACGGCCTGGTCAACGCAAGTTGGCTAGGCCGTTCTCCATTCTCCTCGAACTCCATCCCGCACCCAGATCCCACACGAGCGCGGGACGCTGGGACAGGGCCGTCATTCGGGCGTCCTCCATCGCGTCGGCAACGACGTCCAGGCGATCCCCGAACAGGTGCCCCAAGATCGTCTGCACGACTTTGACGTCGGCTCCCGACGCGATCGCACGTGCAGCCCGCCGTCTAGGCGCGCGAGGATCCTAGGCAGGGTGAACGCAATCGAGGGCCTTCGTTGCGGCTGATTGCAGCCGGACGAAGGACTCTTCGTCCTCCCACTTCACGTGGTGCCACATGTGGCGACCCCGATCATCCTTGCGACTCATGATCCACCGTCAGGTCGATCAACTCAGGATGCGGATCGACGCGGGGTAGTCGTAGGTGCGGCCGTTGGAGGCGCGCAGCGCGCCGTGGATGTGGCACCACAGCGTCATGATGCCAGCCACGATCCACAGGATGACCGAGACAGGGCTCAGGATGACGGTGAAGAGGCAGATCCAGGCGATGACGTTCATCAGCCAGGCCCAGATGTTGAAGTTGAAGGAGCCCGCCGCGGCGCGACGCACGTAGCGGCTGCGGTCCTTGTAGAGCAGCC
>DURG01000125.1 GCA_012837465.1 Propionibacterium sp.
CGACGGCACCATCGCCTACGCCGAGAACCCGCCCAAGAAGTACCAGGACATCTACCCGATCAACTTCGACCTCGACCCCGTGGGGATCTATCACGAGGTGTTGCGGATCGTGCGGTTCTGGATCGACAAGGGCGTGACCATCTTCCGCGTCGACAACCCGCACACCAAGCCCGTCGAGTTCTGGGACTGGTTGATGGAGCAGGTCTACGAGACCAACCCGGAGGTCATCTTCCTGGCCGAGGCCTTCACCCGGCCGCAGATGATGGCCGCGCTCGGCAAGGTGGGCTTCCAGCAGAGCTACACCTACTTCACGTGGCGCAACGCCAAGTGGGAGCTCGAGGAGTACCTCACCGAGTTGTCGTCGGAGATGGCCAACTACTACCGGCCCAACTTCTTCGTCAACACCCCGGACATCAACCCGTTCTACCTGCAATCCGGCAACCCCGCGGCCTTCGCGATCCGCGCGATCCTGGCCGCGACCATGTCGCCCACGTGGGGTGTCTACTCCGGCTACGAACTGTTCGAGCACCAGCCCTTGGCCATCGGCAAGGAGGAGTACCTCGACTCGGAGAAGTACGAGTACCGCCCGCGCGACTTCGACCACCAGCCCAACCTCAACCTGCTGATGGGCCGACTCAATGAGATCCGCGAGCAGCACCCCGCGCTGCAGCAGCTGCGCGACATCCACTTCCACCACGCGGCACACGACCAGATCATCGTCTACTCGAAGCATGACGGCGATGACGTGGTGCTGGTGGCCTGCTCGCTCGATCCGGACAACACCGTCGAATCCCCGGTGATGATCGACTTCGACGCGCTCGGCTTCCCGGACAACCACACCGTGCAGGTCCACGACCTGCTGACCGGCCAGGACTACCACTGGGGACGCCAGTCCTTCGTGCGCCTGTACCCCGGCCAGCCCGCCCACATCTTCCACGTCACCCATGGCTGACCTCACAGACGACCTCTGGAACCTCGCGCTCGGCGAGCGCTGGTTCTCCGGGCGCGAGGGCCGCCCCGTCGACGTGGAGCTGGGCGATTCCGTCGCCGTCGGCGACGCGCAGCTCACCCCCGCCGTACTCGTCGTCGAGTTCGACGACGGCCACCGCGACCGGTTCCTGGTGCCGCTGCTGTCCCGAGGCGGCGACGATCCCATCGACGCCTGCGACGACGGCGGAGTGCTGCTCGACCTCCTCCGCGCCGACGCCCCCGGCTTCGAACGGCTGAAGGAGGTCCCGGAAGGGCTGCCCGCCAAGCGCTACACCGGCGAACAGTCCAACACCAGCATCTTCTACGGCTCCGAACTCCTCGCGAAGGTGTTCCGCCGCCTCGAGCCGGGCGTCAACACCGACGTCGAGGTGCACCGCGCGCTCGCCGGCAGCGGCGTCGTCGCGGAGTTGTACGGCGCGTGGCGGGTCGACGGCACTGACTACGCCGTGTTCCTCGAGGCCCTGAAGGACCCGCAGGACGGCTACGTGCTTGCCTGCGACCACGCCAGGGAAGCCCGCAGCTTCGCCGAGCACGCCCATGCACTGGGCGAGTCGCTGGCCACCGTCCACCGCCTGCTGGCGGATGAGTTCCCCACCTCGACGATCGACGGCGCGAGCCTCGTCACGGGCTTCCGAGAACGCTTCGCCGCCGTCGGCGAAGAGGTGCCCGCCGTCGCCGAGTACCGCGATGCCGCCGAGGCGGTGTTTCGCCGGGTGGCAGGAGAGACCTTACCCACGCAGCGGGTGCACGGCGACTGCCATCTCGGGCAGGTGCTGCTCTCCGAGGGTCGCTGGGTCTACGTGGACTTCGAGGGTGAGCCCCTGAAGTCGTTGGAGGAGCGCCGCGAGCCGGATTCACCGCTGCGGGACGTGGCGGGCATGCTGCGCTCGTTCGCCTACGCGGCCGCCACCGGCGAGGCCAACGACGACTGGCTCCAGGAGTGCCGCACGGCGTTCCTCGAGGGTTACGGGCTCGATACCGAGGCCAACGGGCATGTGCTGGCGGCCTACGAGATCGACAAGGCGGGCTACGAGGTCGTCTACGAGGCCCGCTACCGGCCGCACCTGCTCAGCGTGCCGTTGGGCTTCCTGAACTCGTTGCGCTGAGTTCCCGCGCCATCCGGTGGCGGATCAGGACGCTGCGGAGCAACTGGTCGAACCGCACGCGGTCGAGGCCCGGCTCCACGTCCAGCGAGCGCAGCCCCACTGCGCCCCGGAGCCTCTCTTTGACGGTGTGCACGCCCACAACCTGGTGGGCGGCGATCTGCTCGTAGGTCAACCCGCAGACCTCCCTGAGCACGAGCGCCTCCCGCACCACCAGCGGAAGCGACTCCAGCCTGTGCCGAAGCAACAGCTCCGCCGCCG
>DURG01000126.1 GCA_012837465.1 Propionibacterium sp.
AGCGCGGGGCTGGGCTGCCCGGCCCCGCGCTTCTGTGCGCCCCGGAGCGAGTGAAGGGGCTCATCCGATTTGAGGGTGTAGGCGGGGTCTGAATCCGCCGGCTTCGAGGAGGCAGCGGGCGATGTAGTGGGTCAGGTTGCGGAACCCGAGAGCGGAGCCGCGGAGGTGTTCGAGGCGGCCGTTGAGGGCTTCTGTGGGACCATTGCTGGTGCCGGGCCGGTCGAAGAAGTTCAACACATCGATCGCGCGGCGTTTCAGGGTGTGACCCACGCGGACCAGTTCAGTCAGCTCAGCGGGGACGCCGGTGGCGATCGCATCGATCACGCTGGCCATGAGGTGGCGGCCGAGTGTGCGGTCTTTGCAGCGGTAGGCCTGGACGAGGCGCTGGTAGATGCCCCACGTGGCTTCGACCTCGACGTGGTTCTGGTCGCCGAACAGGTCTTCGAGCCGTGTGACTTGTTTGTCGGTGAGTAGATCGGCGCCGGTGAGTAGGGTGCGGCGGGCTTGATAGAGCGGGTCCCCGCGGCGGCCTCGATGCCCCATGGTGGCTTGTTGGACGCGTTGGCGGCATTTGTCGACAGCCTCCCCGGCCAGGCGCACGACGTGGAACGGGTCCATCACCGCAGCTGCGTCGGGGAGTTCCTCGGCGGCGGCGGTTTTGAAGCCGGTGAACCCGTCCATCGCCACGACTTCCACGCCGGCCCGCCAGGCGGCTGGACGGGCAGCGAGCCAGCGTTTGAACACCTGTTTCGAGCGGCCCTCGACCATGTCGAGCAGCCGTGCCGGGCCAGTCCCAGCCGCTACCGGGGTCAGGTCGATGATCACGGTGACGAACTTGTCCCCGGCACGGGTGTGACGCCAGCAATGCTCATCGACCCCGAGCACGGTGACCTGGTCGAACCGGGACGGATCATCGATCAACACCCGACGACCCTCGGCGATGATCGCATCGTTGGCGGTGTCCCACGCCACCGCCAGCCCTTCGGCGACCCTCGCCACGGTGAGGTGCTGACACACGATAGCTTCGAGCGCCCACCGCACCCCACGCCGCGACAGCCGAGCCCTCGGTTCAGCGGCCCGGTCCATGCTCTGGCGCCACACATGACCGCATTCGACACACCGGTACCTGCGCAGCCGCACCCGCAGCACAGTGGGTCTCCAACCGAAGGGCTCGTGAGCCAGGCCTCGGATTACCGTGTCACGCACCAAACCGCGCCCGCCACAGTTGTGGCACCAGTCATCAGCATCCGTGACGCGGCACTCCAGCACCGCCCGGCGCGCGGTCACGTGTTGGCCAGTCACCTCCAACCCGAGCTCGTCCAGGCGGCAGAAGGTCGTCAGATCAGGCGCGGTGAAGGTAGCGTTGGGCACGTCGAGGTCTTCCAGATGGACAGCTTAGGAACTTCCATCTTCGGGAGGCCTCGACCCCTCTATCCAGCCGCCACGCCGGAACCCCTACCTACACCCTCAATTGGGAAGAGCCACCAAAGTCGAGACCTGAGGCGTATTCACCAATGAGTCCCGCTACCCGAGGATGAAACCACTCGGGTGCCGACCCGAGGCGAACAAGGGATTGGTCATGTCGCTACTCCGTCGAACAGCCAGCGTCATCGCGGCCGCCGCCATCGCCCTCACCGGGTTGGCGGCCCAGCCCGCGCACGCCGCAGATGCGGACGTCTACACCACCCCGGGTGGGCACATCGTCAACGACCGACTGTGGGACACCCAGTGCTCGATGTACTCGTCCAACGTGGTGCGCTGCACCACGAACATCTGGGGCACCCAGATCCGCTATGAGAAAGGGCGCTTCGTCAACAAGACAGGCTGGCAGTTCAACAACATCACGTACCTCGCCTCGCCGCGCGCCGCCTGGAAGGGCAACCCGTTGGGGGACCTGTCCGCGACCGACAAGGGCAACTTCACCTCCGTCGGGCGCAACTGGCGCACCGCCTGCGACACCGCAGTGAGAGCGAGCTCACCGTCGACGGGCTCGGCCCCCTGAGCTTCGCGCCCGAGAAGGCCACCACCTACGTCAAGGTGTTCCCCAACCTCGAGCGCCTGGGCTACGTCAGGAAGGGCAACGTGGACGAGTGCACCGCCTGGGTCGAGGGGCCCGAACTGGTCAAGCGCGGCATCTCCGTGACCGGCCTGGCCGATGTGGCCGTCGACCAACCCGGCATCAAGACCGACAAGGGCGCCGAGGTCGGCATGACCATCGGCCAGGTCAAGGCCATCTACGGCTCCGCCTTCCAGCAGGTGCTGAAGCAGAACCACGCCGAGAAGCAGTACTTCGGTTCCGTGAAGGTGGGCAACCGCGAACTGCAGTTCCGCGTGCTCGGGGAGCCCTACTCCGACGGCGCCCATCGCTACGCACCGCTCACGCCGCTGAAGGACAGCGACATCGTCCACGTGATCGCAGCCCAGACCTATCTCACCGACGTGAGCTTCGGCGGCTGCTGACCCGAGGCCGGGCCCGCCCGGCGACCACCCCC
>DURG01000127.1 GCA_012837465.1 Propionibacterium sp.
CCAGGTGCTCGACACCGCCTCCGAGCGCCGCACCCTTGAGGACGAGGCTCGCGAGGAGGAGGCCCGCGCCGCCGCGCTGCGCGCTGAGAAGGAGGAGCGCGACCGCCGCCTCGGCATGGTCCAGACCTCCTCCGAGAACGCCGAGCGCGAGCTGCGCCCCCGCCGCAAGGGCGTCGGCCCCTTCGGCAGCTTCGGCCTGTTCGTGCTGCGCCTCATCACCGCGGCCATTCTCGGCATCGTCGCCTACCAGGTGCTCTACAGCATCGACGCGACCACCGAGTTCCTGAGTCGCCAGCCCATGATCCCCGAGCCGCGCATGGTGGCCTGGATCATCGGGTTCGCGCTCGCCGCCATGGCGGTGATGCTGGTCATCGGCCTCGGCGTCCGCGTCGTCGGCCTCGTGCTGGCCATCCTGGCCGTCGCGACGCTCGCACTCATCCGCTGGGGCAACTTCAGCCCCTTCGTCGACGGCATGGAGGGCTTCCTCGGCGACAAGGACCTGCTGCTAGCCGGCGTCGGCATCCTGTTCCTCTCGCTCGGCGGCGGACGCTTCGGCATCGACGGCGCCATCGCCCGCTCCCGCGAGGAGGCCCGCGAGGCCCGTCGCGCCTGACCCGGCACCCGCTGAGATCCCCGCGAGGCGACTCGCGGGGATTTCGCATTGATCGACTCGTTAGGCTGGGCGCATGACTCGTCGGGTGATGGCGGTGGCGTTCGAGCGTTACGGCCAGCTGCACTACCTCGACCCAGGTCCGCGGGATTACGCAGTGGGTGACTGGGTCCGCTACCCGACGGCCGACGGCGTCGAGGTCGCGCAGTGTGTGTGGGCCCCCGAGGAGACACACTTCGACGGCGACGGCGAGCTGCCCGTGTGCCCCGGCCCGGCGTCGCAGGCGGACCTGGACCGGGACCGCGCCAACCGCCAGGTGCGGGCCGACGCCGAGCGCATCGCCCGCGACATCATCGCCAACCACGGCCTGCCCATGAAGGTGGTGGGGGTGGACTTCGTGGACCAGTCCCGAGAGTTCCATCGCCTCATGGCGATCTACTACACCGCCCCCCACCGCGTCGACTTCCGGCAACTCCTGGGGGATCTCGCCCGCGCGCTCGACGCCCGCATCGACCTGCGCCAGATCGGGGCCCGCGACGCCGCCCGCATCATCGGGGGAGTGGGCCAGTGCGGCCGCGAGTTGTGCTGCACCACCTTCCTCACGGACTTCGAGCCCGTCTCCATGCGGCTCGCCCGCGTGCAGGGCCTGCCCGCCAACCCGCTGCAGATCTCGGGTGCCTGCGGCCGGCTGATGTGCTGCCTCAAGTACGAACATCCCCTCTACATCGAGTACCTGCAGAAGGCGCCGTCCATCGGGGAGCAGGTCGAGACCACCGGCGGCGACGGGGGAGTGGTGGTGGGCCACGACGTGCCCTCCAACGCCGTGACCGTGCGCCAGCCCGGCGGCGAGATCGTGCGCTGCCCCTTGGAATCGGTGTGCGTCACCTCACGTGCGCGACGCGAGCGCGTCGCCGGAAGGGCAGCCGATGAGTAGGCGCGTCAAGCTCACCCAGATGATCCTGACGATGATCGCCATCGCGCTGGTCGGCACCCTGTTCCTCGGCGGCATGGTGGGTGGCCGCAACCGGGACCAGCCCGCCTCACCCACCCGCCCCGGCGAGGTCACCCCCTCCGCGGTGCCCGAGGGCGAACGGATGCCCGGCATCCCCGTCAAACCCATCGCCGAGCACGAGGTGATGGACTTCGACATCGCCACCCCGAACGCGGACCGGCAGCTCGACTACGAGCCCCAGGGCGAGCCCTCCGTCGACTTCCTCGACGGTCTTGGCGAGTATGAGGAGTACGCCACGCAGGTGGTGGAGTGGGAGGACTGTGCCTCGGACCGCGCGCAGTGCGCCACCGTGCTCGTGCCGCTGGACTGGGAGGACCCGGCCGGCGACGCCATCGAGATCGCCGTGACCCGCGTCCCCGGCGGCGACTCCTCCCGCGGCCCCCTGTTCGTCAACCCCGGCGGCCCCGGCTTCGGTGGCCAGTCCATGGCGCTGAGCCTGGCCGGCCACTGGCAGAACTTCGACACCTACGGCTGGGACCCTCGCGGCACCGGCGAATCCACCCACGTGGTGTGCGGCACCTTCGAGGAGACCGAGGAGATGATCCTCCTCGACGGCAGCCCCGACGACGCGGCCGAGGACGAGGCGCTGCGTCAGGGCTCGATCGACTTCGCGCAGCAGTGCCGAGACGGCTCCGGCAAGCTGCTCGACCATCTCACCACCATCGACGTGGTGCGCGACCTCGACCTGCTGCGCCACCTCGTCGGCGCCGACGAACTCAACTACGTGGGCGTGTCCTACGGCACCTACGTGGGCGCCATGTACGCCCAACTGTTCCCCGACACGACGGGCCGCCTCGTGCTCGACGCCGCCGTCGAGATCACCGACCGCGAGCCCACGCCACAGGTGGCGGGCTTCGAGCTGGCGCTGAACAACTTCATCGACTGGTGCGCCGGCTCCGACCTGTGCGACCTCGGCGACGACGCCACGGAGATCCGCGCGGACGTCGACGACATGCTCACCCGCCTCGACGAGCGCCCCATCGAGGTGGGCGGCGGCCGCCAACTCACCCAGACCCTGGCCGCCCTCGGCATCGCCGTGTTCCTGTACGAGGACGACGCCGCCTACCGCACGCTCGCGCAGTACCTGGGCGAGGCGATCGCCGGCGACGGCGAGGGGCTGCTGATGGCCGCGGACCTCTACAACGGCCGCGCGCCCAACCGCTACGACACCCCGCTCTACGCCTTCCCCGCCATGGGTTGCGTCGACGGCGTCGACGAGGGCGCCGACGCGGCCGCCGACATGTGGCGCGAGACGTTCGGCGACGCCCCCGTGATGGCCCCGCACATGGGCATGAGTTACGCCTGCGAGTTCTGGACGGCGGATTCCGCGCCGCAGTTGAAGCTCACCGGCGAGGGCGCCCCGCCCATCCTCGTCGTCGGCACGACGGGGGACTCGGCAACGCCGTACGAGCAGGCCGTCTCGATGGCCGAGCAGCTCGAATCCGGCACGCTGTTGACCCTCGAGGGCGCCGGCCACGGCGCCGTCTCGGGTGACAACCAGTGCATCGCCGATGCGGTGGACAAGTTCCTCTACGAGGGCACCCCGCCCGCGGACGGCAAGCGCTGCTGATCGCCGGTTGGCACAACCTGCCGCCGGTTCTGTATAGTTCCGTCTTGCTGCCGCCCTAGCTCAGTCGGTAGAGCGACGCTCTCGTAAAGCGTAGGTCACGGGTTCGATTCCCGTGGGCGGCTCCAAGGCCTCCGGTCCCAGTGACCGGGGGTTCTTTCATGTCGGCACACGGTTGGCCGACCCGCCGTTACCCCCGAGGGGTCGCCTTGTAGGCTGGGCACTGCGCAGCGGGAACAAGGCCCGCCACGTCCGATAGAGGAGGAATCTCGTGTTCGACTGTGCCATCATCGGAGCTGGCCTGGCAGGACTCGTGGCAGCACGGCACCTGGCCGATCGTGGCCTGAAGGTGTGCGTTCTCGAGGCCCGCGACCGCGTCGGCGGCCGGGTCGAGAACAAGGTGCTCAACGACGGCAGCTACGTCGAGTTGGGCGGCCAGTGGATCGGCCCCGGCTTCGACTCCCTCCTCGAGATCATCGAAGAACTCGGCCTCGAGACCATCGGCATGCCGGCCGACGGCAACCTCGTCGTCCGCCTCCGCGGGCAGGCGCTCTCCGTGCCCTCGTCCGAGGACGAGCCTGCGCTCACCCCGTTCGAGGTCTCGGACCTCGGCCAAGGACTCATGCGCCTGCGCCGCCTCGCCGAGCGGCTCCGCACCGACAACGCCTGGCGCCAGGCCAACGACACCTGGCTCAACCAGGATCTCCGCCGCTGGATCACCACCAACCTGCGCACCCAGGGCGCGCAGCGCCGCTTCACCGAGGTCTACGCCGCCGCGTTCGGGCCCATGCCGCAGGAGTGCACCCTCCTCGAGGGCCTCCACCAGGTCAACGCAGGCCCGGATCTTGAGACCATGTTGGCCAGCAACGGCGGCCTGCACCAGAAGCGCGTCGAGGGCGGCATGGCCGCGGTGACCGACGCGCTGGCCGCGAAGCTCGGCGACGCGGTGCGCCTCGGCGCCGAGGTGGTCAAGGTCGAGCACGGCGACGGCGTGAAGCTCACGCTGGCCGACGGCGAGGTCGTCGAGGCCAAGCAGCTCATCTCCACGCTGCCGCCCCGTCTGGCGATGTCGCTGGAGCACGAACCTGCGCTGCCCCAGTGGCGCAGCGAGGCGGCGGACAAGGTGGCCCCCGGCAATGTCATCAAGGCCTTCCTCATCTACGACACCCCGTTCTGGCGCGAGCTCGGCCTCAGCGGCCAGTCCTCGGCAGATGAGGGCGCCGTGCGCGTCACGTTCGACACCACCGCCAAGGGCGCCGCAAAGGGCCACCTCATGGGCTTCTTCGAAGGGGCCGACGCAGATTCGCTGTCGCGCCGCTCCGTGACCCTGCGCGAACGGGCCTTCACGGATTCGGTGGTGCGCAGCTTCGGCGAACAGGGCGCCAAGCCCGTGGCCTACCTGGAGCGCGACTGGGCTGCCGAGAAGTTCACCGGCGGCTGCCACGGCGCACACTTCGCGCCCGGCGTGTGGACCACCAACGGCCCCATCCTCGCCCAGGCCGACGGCCCCCTGCACTGGGCCGGCGCCGAGTACGCCAACCGCTTCAACGGCTACCTCGAGGGCGCCGTGCGCAGCGGCCGCGAGGTCGCCGCGGCGGTCGCCCGCAACCTCGCCTGACTGCTCCCTGAGCGTCCCTGCCAACGCTGAGTCGTCGTCGCCAACGCAGATTCGTCCCCGCCAACGCTGATACGTCCGAGCCAACGCTCATTCGTCCGAGCCTGAGATGTTGCTCCTCGCCTACGACGTGTCGCTGGCGAGGAAGAATCTTCCTGGTCCGGAGAAATTTCCGTTGGCGGGGACAGCTGAGCATTGGCGCGGAGGGTTCGGTCGTTGGCGGGGAGGGCTCACCTGGGGCGGGGAGCGTCCATACTCGTAGCATGCCGCAACATCTCGGACGGGCCAGGCTCGTCGCCCAGGGGCTGGTCACGCGCCCGTACTTCACGCCCACCGAGGCCCTCGCGGCCTTCGGGGCGATGCAGGGCCAGGACCTGCCGGGCGTGCTGGCGTCCGCCGCGCTGAGGACGCCGTCGAACTCGGTCGACGACGTGGTGGCGGCCCTGAACGACGGCACCATCGTGCGCGGTTACCCGATGCGCGGCACGGTGTTCCTGATGCCTGCGGCCGACGCGCTGTGGATCACCGACCTGTGCGCCAAGCCGTCGATCCGGGCCGCGATGTCGCGGCGTCGGGAACTGCACGAGGGTGTCCTCGACCAGGCCCGGGAGCTCACGGTGGCACTCCTCGACGACGGAGGGCTGTCCCGCACGGACCTGTTCGCCGGCTGGGACGCGGCCGGGATCAGCACCGCGGACGGGCGCGGCTACCACCTGCTGTTCAACCTGATCGCCGAGGGCACCACCTGCTACGGCCCGTGGAACGGCTCCGGCCAGGATGTCGTGCTGACCTCGCAGTGGCTGCCGCCGGGCTCCGACCTCGAGGCACGCTTCAACGGCGATCGCGACGCCGCGACCGCCGAGTTCCTTCGCCGCTACCTGACCACCCACGGGCCGGCGACGGTGCGCGACTTCGGCTGGTGGACCAAGCTCACCCTCGCCCAGATCCGGAGGGGGATGGCGCTGCTCGACGGTGAGTTCGAGACCGACGGCGCGGATGAGCCCAGCTACTGGCGCCCTGGGCTGCTGGAGGAGGTGAAGCGCCTGGGCCGGGCGACGGCGGCGCCGGTGCTGCTGCCAGGCTTCGACGAGTTCATCCTGGGCTACCAGGACCGGCTGTTCGCCATGAGCGACGAACACCACCGGCGCCTGGTGCCCGGCAACAACGGGGTGTTCAAGCGCTCGGTGGTGATCGGCGGCAAGGTGATGGGCATCTGGACCAGGGTGGGGCGCCCGGGGAAGCGCACGCTCGACGTGGAGCCCTTCGGTGAGCTGAGCGCCGCAACCCAGAGGCGCTTGGCGAAGCTCTTCGACGCCTTCCCCTTCGTCACCCCCTGACGTTGATCTGTCCCTGAGCGTCGCCGGCGAGGAACGAGCCAGCGACGGCGAAGGGCGCCCGCAGCGTGATCACTCCCTGACGTTGATCTGCTCCCTGATCGTCGCCGGCTCGCATGATGACGAACGAAACGCAAAGTACGGTTGTATGGTTGGGAGGAGAAGGGGAACCATATGCACAAGACGACCATCGAGTTGCCAGAGGCATTGGCCACGAGGGCCAAACACTTCGTTGCGGCCAGTGGCCGGCGCACCACGCTGCGCGAACTCATCATCTCGGGGCTCGAGCGGGAGCTCGACGAACGCGAGGCCGCGGCTGTCGTCGACTTCCATTGGCCCACCGTCGGCGGCAAGGGGGCGCAGGTGGGCTTCCCTGATGCGCTGGCGATGAGCTACGGATTGCCCGAGTGATCGCCCTCGACACCAACATCCTGGTGCAGGCCCACCGGGAGGACGCCCCGCAGCACGAGGCGGCCAAGGCTGCCCTGCACCAGCTCGCCAGGGGCGTCGCGCCCTTCGCCGTGCCCTGGCCCTGCGTCAGCGAGTTCCTCGCCATCGTCACACACGCGCGCATCTTCCGCCCCCCTTCGACGCTGGAGCAGGGCTTGGCGTCCGTGCGCGCGCTTGAGGCGTTGCCGAACCTCCGCTTGCTGGGGGAGGTGGACCGGCATCTGGATGTGTTGGCCGCCATCGTCCGGCGGGGCGTCAGCGGGGCCAAGCTGCACGACGCCCGCATCGCCGCCATCTGCCTGTCCCATGGGGTCAGCGAGTTGTGGACGGCGGATCGGGACTTCAGCTACTTCCCGGAGTTGCGCACCCGCAACCCGCTCGTCGACTGAGGCGTCTGGTTCCTCAGCGGCGCTGGATGCCGTCGAGCCGCACGTGGCCGAAGTCGCCGTCGGCCAGGCTGTCCCAGTCGCCCTCGAACGTGAAGGAGCTGAACGTCGAGGTGGGGAAGTGGCACTGCGCCTGGTCCGCCTCGGCACGGTTGCTGGCATAGGCAAGCTGGGCCACCAGGCTGGGGATCGTCGGGGCGTGGCCCACCACGAGGAGGCACTGCACGTCGTCGCCCATCTCCGCGATGCGCTGGATCATCGTCTCGGTGCCGTCGTGGTACAGCACGTCCTGGAACTCCGCGGGCACGTCGAGGCCCAGCGCCGTGAACGTCTGCCGGGTGCGCTGCGCCGTCGAGACGAGGGCGTAGTCCACGCCCAGTGCGCGCAGTTCGACGCCGGCCTCCTGCGCGTCCTGAATCCCGCGGGCGGTCAGTTCGCGGGCCTTGTCGCCGCGGACGTTGTTGGCTTCGGTCTTGGCGTGGCGCATGAGCACGAGTCGTCGCATGCTGTCGAGGGTAGTCCAGCCCCCGCGCCACCCCGCCCAAATCTAGATTTGCGCTGCCTGAC
>DURG01000128.1 GCA_012837465.1 Propionibacterium sp.
GACCTGCGTGGCCTTGATCTCGGCTCGGCAGCGGGTCACGGTCTTGGAGTACTCGGCGCACGTGGTGCGCCATTCGCGCCCGTTGATGATGCCCTGGCCCTCCTGGGTGTAGGGATCGGTGTACGGAGCCGCGGCGGCCTCGGGGGCCGGAAATGCGACGATGCCCAGCGTGGCCGCCAAGATGGCCGCCAATGCGGTGCCGATGCGCTTCATTCAGGGAACCTCGTCCTCGTCATGGGGGAATCCCATGCACCATAACCCCTGCCTAGAACCCCACCAAACGTCACGTCGAGTGCTGCCTGAGGTTCGAAACCCGGTGGGGCGGGTAGAATGGACGATTGTGGCTAACGATGATCTCTCAACCCGCCTGACCGAACTCGGCCATTCCCTCGATTCGATCGAGGCCGTCGCCGACCTGGAGAAGGTCCGCGCCGAGATCGCCGACCTCGAGCAGCAGGTCGCTGCGCCGGATCTCTGGGACGATCAGGACAACGCGCAGCGCGTGACCAGCCAACTCTCGGCCAAGCAGGGCGAGGTGGACCGGATCGTGGGCCTGCGCTCCCGCCTCGAGGATGCCGAGCTCATGCTCGAGTTGGCAGAGGAGGAGGGCGACGCCGACACCGCCGCCGAGGTCGCCAGGGAACTCGAGAAGCTCGGCAAGGACATCGAGGCCCTCGAGGTCCGCACCCTGCTGTCCGGCGAGTACGATCCCCGCGATGCGCTCATCACGATCCGAGCCGAGGCGGGCGGCGTCGACGCCGCTGACTTCGCCGAGATGCTGATGCGCATGTACCTGCGCTGGGCGGACCGCCACGGCTACCCGTCGGAGGTCTACGACACCTCCTACGCCGAGGAGGCGGGCCTCAAGTCCGCCACCTTCGCCATCAAGGCGCCCTTCGCCTACGGCACCCTCTCCGTCGAGCAGGGCACCCACCGTCTCGTGCGCATCTCGCCCTTCGACAACCAGGGGCGCCGCCAGACCTCGTTCGCGGGCGTCGAGGTGCTCCCTGTGACCGAGGAAACCGATTCCATCGACATCCCGGAATCCGACATCCGCATCGACGTGTTCCGCTCATCGGGCCCCGGCGGCCAGTCCGTCAACACCACGGACTCCGCGGTGCGCATCACCCACCTGCCCACCGGCATCGTGGTGAGCTGCCAGAACGAGAAGTCGCAGCTCCAGAACAAGGCAGCCGCCCTCCGCGTGCTCCAGTCCCGCCTCTTGGAGCAGGCCCGCCTGGACCGCGAGAAGGAGATGAACGCGCTCAAGGGGGACGGCGGCAACTCGTGGGGCGCCCAGATGCGCTCCTACGTCATGAACCCGTACCAGATGGTCAAGGACCTGCGTACCGACCACGAGGTGGGCAACCCTGAGGCCGTCTTCGACGGCGACATCGACGGCTTCATCGACGCCGGCATCCGCTGGCGCAAGAAGGCCGAGGCCGACGTCTGAGTCGGCGTGTCGTTTCGGTGACGCCGCCGAGGTCGCCTAGACTCCAGATCGCTGAGATTTTCTCAGCTTCTTCCCCAACCCCCGGAGTACCCCTGTGATCACGTTCGAGGACGTCACGAAGTTCTACCCAGGCCAGCAGCGCGCTGCCCTCCGGAACATCAACCTCGAGATCGACAAGGGCGAGTTCGTCTTCCTGGTGGGCCAGTCGGGCTCCGGCAAGTCGACGTTCCTGCGCCTCATCCTGCGCGAGTACCGGCCCACGAAGGGCACGCTGTACGTCGCGGGGAAGAACCTCGGCACGCTCCCGCAGTGGAAGGTCCCCGGCCTGCGCCGCCAGATCGGCACCGTGTTCCAGGACTTCCGCCTCCTTCCCGGCAAGACGGTCTACGAGAACGTGGCGTTCGCGCTGCAGGTCATCGGCCGCCCCGGCAAGGAGATCCGCCGCGTCGTGCCGGACACCCTCGAGATGGTGGGCCTCTCCGGCAAGGAGGACCGGCCCTGTGAAGAACTCTCCGGCGGCGAGCAGCAGCGCGTCGCGATCGCGCGCGCCTTCGTCAACCGGCCCAAGATCCTCATCGCCGACGAGCCCACGGGCAACCTCGACCCCGAGACCTCCGTCGGCATCATGAAATTGCTCGACCGGATCAACCGCGTCGACACCACCGTCATCATGGCCACCCACGATTCATCCATCGTCGACCAGATGCGTCGCCGGGTCCTGGAGTTGCGCGACGGCGAACTCGTGCGGGACCAGGCCAAGGGCATCTACGGATCGGCGTAGGGGAGACAAACGCATGCGTCATTCACTTCGCGAGACCTGGTCCGGTCTCAAACGCAACCTCGCCATGACGATCGCCGTGGTCGTGACGATGGCCGTCTCCCTCTCCCTCCTGGGCGCAGGCCTGCTCACCTCCATGGAGGTCGACCTGACCAAGCGCACCCTGTACGGCAAGATCACCGTGCAGGTGTTCCTCTGCACCGAGAACACCCAGGGCGGGCGCTGCGAGCCGGGCAAGGGCACCACGGATGCTCAGCGTGACGCCATCCAGCAGACCCTTGAGGCGAACCCCGAGGTGTCCGCCGTCGAGTACGAGTCCAAGGAGGTGGCGCTGGCGGAGTTCCAGCGCGTCTTCGCGGACTCGCCGGCCGTGCACTCCCGCACGGCAGACGACATGCAGGACTCCTTCAAGGTGAGGCTGCACAATCCCGAGAACTACGCCGGCGTCTCCAGCGAGGCCCGTGGCCTGCAGGGCGTCCAGGCGGTCCAGGACCAGAACTCGATCCTGGAACCCATCTTCAAGTGGTTCGGGGCCCTCCAATGGGCCACGATCACCATGAGCGTGCTGCTACTGCTTGCCGCGGCACTGCAGATCGTCAACACCATCCGCATGGCGGCCTTCTCCCGACGGCGGGAGATGGGCATCATGCGGCTCGTCGGCGCATCGAACATCTACATCCTGCTGCCCTTCCTCCTGGAGGCCCTCATCGCCGCGGTGATCGGCGTCGTACTGGCGGCAGGAACCCTCACCCTGGGGTACTGGTTCGTGATCGACCAGAACGCCAGAACCTCAATCACCGCTTTACCCTGGATTGGGTGGGGAGACCTCGCGGCTGCAATTGTGTCCATTGCAGCAGTGGGTGTCGCCCTCGCCGTGATCCCCACACTGCTAGCCACCAGACGGTATCTGCGTATCTAAGGAGACGAGCGTGAACTGGGACCTTCCCCCCAAGCCCACGGTTCGCATGACGATCAACGGATTGGTCCGCGGCAGTGTCGCCGCGCTGCTGATCCTGCTCCTGGGGGTGACGGGGTTGGCGCCCGCCCAGGCTGACGAGCTCGATGATCGCCAGCGCGAACTCCAAGGCGAGATCGCCCGCCAGTCCGAAGTGATCGGCCAGGCCCAGGCCCAGCGCGACGCCGCTGCCGAGGCCGCCCGCCAGGCCCGCTCCCAGCTCGCCGATGCGGAAGCCCGCCTCGCACAGGCAGAGGCAGAGGTCCAAGCCGCTGAAGACGTCGACCGCCAGCGGGCCGCAGAACTCGCAGAGGCCGAGGCCAAGCTCGAAGCGGCCGATGAAGCACTGCGCAAGGCCGACAAGGACCTGCGGCTGGCGCGCGCCGAAGTCGCCGCCGCGAAGGCCGCCCTCGACTCGGTGAACCGCCGCCTCAACGAAGAGATCCTGGTCACCACCCAGCACAGCACGGGGCTGGTCAACCTGGCACTCATCTTCACTGACGTTGATGCCTCCAACCTCAACCAGCGCACCCAGCTGGCCCAGACACTCATGAGCTCCTCGGCCGCCCAGCTCGACGAGCTCGAGATGCGCCGCCTCGCCCTCGAGGACGCCGAGGTGCGCGCCGACGAGGCGCAGAAGGCCGCCGATGAGGCACAGAAGGCCGCGGACGCCGCCCATGACGAGGCTGAGGCCGCCCGTCAGGCCGCCGCTGAACAGTTGGCCGCGAAGCAGTACGCCCAGGGCCAGGCTGAGGCGCTGCGCACCGAGGTCGCGAACCTCGTGATCGCGCGGGACCAGGCAGAGGCCCAGGCCAACGAGCAGGTCGCCCAGGAACAGCGCCGCCAGCAGGCCCTCGAAGACGAGAACAGGGCGGTCGAGCGCCGCATCCAAGAGCGCATCGCAGCCGAGAAGAAGGCTGCCGCGGAGAAGGCCGCCCGCGAAGCGGAAGCCCGTCGCAAGGCCGAGGCGGACCGCAAGGCCGCGGCCGAGCGCAAGGCTGAGGCCGACCGGATCGCCCGCGCCGCCAAGGCGTCCAAGCCGGCTGCCAAGCCCGCCCCCGCCCCCGCTGCCACCAGCAAGCCGCGCGCAGAGGCCCCGGCACCGTCGCGTTCCTCGTCCCGCTCCGCCTTCATCCGCCCCGTCCAGGGCCGACTCACCTCGAAGTACGGCATGCGACTGCACCCCGTGACGGGCATCTACAAGCTGCACGACGGCACGGACTTCGGCGCCGCCTGCGGCACGCCCATCCGCGCCGCAGCCGCAGGCGTGGTCACCGAGCGCTACTACAACGCTGGCTACGGCCACCGCCTGATGATCGACCACGGCAAGGTCAACGGCACCTACGTGACCACCGGCTACAACCACGCCACGCACTACGTCGTCGGCGTCGGCACCCGCGTCAAGCAGGGCCAGACCGTCGGCTACGTGGGCTCCACGGGTTACTCCACCGGTTGCCACCTCCACCTCATGGTGTGGGAGAACGGCCGCGTGGTGAACCCGATGGCCCGCTGGTTCAGCTGACACTTCGTGGTTTAATTGCCGGATGCCCAGGGAGACCGGAACCAAGCTCGTCGCACAGAACAGGAAAGCCCGCCACGATTACCACATCGGTGACGTGTACGAGGCCGGCCTGGTGCTGACCGGCACCGAGGTCAAGACCCTGCGTGCGGGCCGTGCCACGATCGCGGAGGCCTACGCCACCGTCGACGAGAACGGCGAAGCCTGGCTGATCAACGCCAACATTCCCGAGTACGAGTTCGGCACCTGGCGCAACCACTCGGCCAAGCGCACCCGCAAACTGCTGCTCAACCGCCGCGAGATCGACAAGATCTCACGCGCGGTCGACGACTCCGGCCGCACCCTCATCCCGTTGTCGCTGTACTTCAAGGACGGCTACGCAAAGGTTGAGATCGCCGTTGCCACGGGCAAGAAGGACTGGGACAAGCGCCACGCCATCGCCGAGCGCGACGCCAAGCGCGAGATGCAGCGCGCACTGGCCTACCGCAACAAGTACAACGCCCGCTGACTGGGGTCCGGGGGAGACCCAGGGTCGATTTCAGGGGCTTTCCCGGTACTGTCCAGGCACCCGGCCGAGCACAATGGATGCATGAGCGTTCACCAGCAGTTCCCGGGCGTCAGCGATCAGCAGCGCGATCGCGCCGTCAACCATCTTCAGGCGTGCTACGCCGACAACTCGATCGACGAGACCGAGTTGGATCGACGCCTCGACCTCGCGCTCGGGGCCAGGGACCGCGTGGAACTCAACCGCTCGCTGCAGGGTTTGGCGCGCATCGCGCCTGCCGTGCTGACGAGGCCGCGCCCCGGCCAGCCCACCCCAGCCGAGAACATGGGAGCCGGCCTGACGCACCTGTCCGGTCTGTTCACCTGGTTCATCGCTCCTGCGGTGGTGAAGGCCGCCTCGCAGCCGGGCTCGCGTATCTGGTGGGAGGCCAGCCGGGCGCTCAGCCTGCAGTTGACCGCCGGGGCGGTCCTGGCGGCGGGGTTCGTGGTGGCGATCATCTTCGGCAGCGGCACGCTCCTCGGCCTGGGCTGGTTGGCCTGGTTCGTGGGCACCATCTGGTCCTCGGTGCGGGCGTTCAACGGAAAGGCCGGCACCGGCAAGGTCCAGCCGTTCCTGCTGGCCAAGCCGGAGCGGCCGAGGCCCGTACTTGGCTGAACCGCTACACTGGGGATGACAACTCAACAGGGGGTGACTGGTTTCGACTCGGGACGGTAGTCCCAGGAGAAGCGGGCCGAGGATCCACGTTTATCTCGTTAACGCTGCGTGGAAACCAATAAGTGCCAACAACAACCGCACTGACTTCGCTCTCGCTGCCTGATCAGCGACCGAAGGGTCAGCCTGGATACGCCTTCGATCCAGAGCCTGGCCTCATTCAGAAGGCTTGCTGAGTAGCTTGCGTATCAGGGGCTACTCGGGACTCAACTGATGCTGGGTCCGTCTGCAACGTGCCGACGAAGATTGCAGGGACCGAGAAAGCGCTCAGGTTCGGCTGCGCCCGGAGAAGCCCTGGTTCATCTCTTGAGGACGCGGGTTCAATTCCCGCCACCTCCACCCCTGTGCCCCTGTCAGTTCGCTGGCAGGGGCTTTGTTCTTTGTCCACGTCGGCGATGCCTAGCCTTCGTGCATCACGAGTTTGCCTGACAAGAAGCAATGCATGGTCCAGCGCCCCGAGATCGTCTGCATCTGCGGATCAATGCGTTTTGCCCTACAGATCCGCGAGGCGAACGGTCAACTCACGCTCGCGGGCGCGATTGTGCTGGCCCCGGGCGAGACACGCCTCGTGGGGGATGGAGCCCTCTCCATGGAGCAGCAGGCGAAGCTTGACGCGCTCCACCGGCAAAGGATTGATTTGGCTGACCGCGTGCTGGTGGTGAATCAGGGCGGCTACCTCGGTGAGTCGACCCGTAGCGAGATCGACTACGCGCGTGCCATGGGCAAACCAGTCTCGTTCACCGAGCCTCAGTAGACGTACAGCCCAATTGTGGGTTGGGCGACTCTGGGTCAGATGTGGGAAGGACCGCACCTTCGTCCTGCCCAATTCACAGCCTCTGTCAGCTTTCTGGCCGGGCGGTTTCATGTCGGCGGCGGTGCTACCGGTCGAGCGAATTTCGTTATACGATTATCTCGTGGCTGAACAGGTGACGGAAGAGCAGATCCAGGCATGGGCCGATGAGGCCGAGGCCGGGTATGACGTCGAGGAACTCAAGCGCCGCGGCCGGGGGCGCCCCGGTCGGGGTGCCGAGCCTATGCAGGTGATTGCCGTCCGGCTCACGGCTGAGGAGGTCGCGGCTGTGGATGCGTTCGCTGCGCGGGAGAACTTGTCTCGTTCGGAGGCGATCCGGCGCGCGTTGGCCGGCTACGCAGCGTGAAGGTTCATCGAAGCGCGCGCAAGCACGGGGTGGTTCCGGAGGATGCGGTTCAAGCGGCTGATTTGGATTCGTAGGTCGACTCATATGCCAGGGTCTATGGAAGCCGCTGGAGAGAGCTGCCCTCGTCCAGATCAGCGAGGGCGAACTCCGCGCCGTGGTCGAAGAACCACGACGTGATGGTGAGCGTCGTCGCGCCGACGAAGATCTTGTCGATGAAGTACTCGAACAGCAGGTCGAGCGCGGGTGGTGCATCCTGGCCGCACACCCGGCTTCGACGGTGTTCTGCCTGGCGTGGGGGAGGTGTGCACGCTGAGGCTTGGGGAGCAGCGGCACTGCACCGCCCCAAGCCGGGCAGCGCTAGTGCCACGTGGAGAGGCGCTGCGCTGCTTCCTGGTAGGCGGCGGCGCTGGAGGCCAGTGCGATGATGAGGTCGTAGGCTTCATCGTCGGGAGCATCCAGCTCCACGTCGTTGAGGCCGTAGAAGATGACCACTGCGAGCCATCCCAGCCTCTTGTTCCCATCGACCAGCGCGTGGTTGCGCACGATGGATTCCAACAGGACCGCCGACTTGGTGTCCAGGTCGGGGTACGCGTCTCGGCCGAAAACGGTGACGGAGGGTCGGTGGACAGCCGAGTCGAGCAGTCCGACGTCCTGGACCGGGCCGACGCCCAAGTCGTTGACGAGGGTCAGGAGGTCTTCCAGCGTGAGGTAATGGATCACTGGCCGAGACGCTCGAGCAGGTCGGAGTAGCGGTCCCGGGCAGTTGCAGAGAGGTGTCGGACCTTGTCTTCCCGGACGCTGCGAGCGGCGGCCTCGCGGATCGCACGGACTGTTGCTTCCTGCTTGCTCACGCCATGAGTCTTGGCGAGGAGGGCGAGGGCCTCCTCGTCTTCGGGTTCGAGTCGCAGAGTCATGGCCATGGCTTGGATGCTACCACTGTGGTATCACGCGCTCATGCCGTGATGAGGGCCCGGCGGCGGGCCGGGAGTCGTAGGCTGGTGGCATGCATACCGGCGCGATCGCAGTGGGACAGTTGCTCGTCGCGGCCCAACCTGGGCGCGGCGGGTACTTCGACCGTTCCGTCGTGCTGCTCATCGAGCACCACAAGGAGGGAACGGTGGGGGTGTGCCTCAACATCATCTCCGACCTCCCGGTGTCTGCGGCCACGGCCCAGTTCGGACCCCACCTCAGCCCGCCCAGGTCGCTGTTCGAGGGCGGACCCGTGAACACTGAGGTAGTGATCGCGCTCGGCAAGCCCGCCTCCGAGGAGTCGCCACCACCCGGATGGGAGCGCGTCACCGGCGACATCGGCCTCGTGGACCTCAGCTTTCCCGGGGAACTCATCGCCTCGTCGTTCACCGGCCTGCGTACCTTCGTCGGCCTCTCCGCATGGGCGCCGGGGCAACTCGAGGGCGAGTTGATCCGCGGTTCGTGGTTCCGCACCGCAGTGCGTGTCGAGGACGTCTTCGGTGATCCAGACGGCCTCTGGCGACGCGTCTTGCGCCGCATGGGCGGGTTGCCCAGCCGCTGGTCGACATGGACGGACGAACCGGGCCTGAACTGAGTGTCGGCAACCATGGGCGGCTGCGCAACGTCGGCTCCCGCTTCCAGACCCTTGGGCGTATACGCCGTGTGACGCCTTCGCCTCCTCGCTACCATGGACGCCAGAGCTAGGAGGCTGGGGTGAGCGAGGCCAAGGGCAAGATCCGCATACTGGTCGTCGACGACGACGCGGCACTCTCCGAGATGCTGCAGATCGTGCTGCGCCAGGAGGGGTTCGAAACGGTCTGGTGCGGCACGGGTGACGAGGCGCTGCAGGAGTTCAGGCACGCGCGCCCGGATCTCGTTCTGCTCGACCTCATGCTGCCGGGCCGCGACGGCGTCTCGGTGTGCCGTGACATTCGCGCCGAATCCGGCGTGCCGATCGTCATGCTGACGGCAAAGTCCGACACCTCCGACGTGGTCGCGGGCCTCGAAGCAGGTGCCGACGACTACGTGGCCAAGCCCTTCAAGGCCAAGGAACTCATCGCCCGCATCCGCACCCGCCTGCGCCGCACGAGCGGCGATGTCGGCAACGACGTCCTCAGCATCGGTGACCTCTCGATCTCCGTGTCCTCCCACGTCGTCAAGCGCGGCGACGAGGCGCTGCCACTCACGCCGCTGGAGTTCGAACTCCTCCTCGCGCTGGCCAGGAGGCCAACCCACGTGTTCACCCGCGAGGCGCTCCTCGACGAGGTCTGGGGCTACCGCAATGCCGCGGACACCCGTCTGGTCAACGTGCATGTCCAGCGGTTGCGCGCCAAGATCGAGAAGGATCCGGAGCACCCCGAGATCGTGATCACGGTGCGCGGCATCGGGTACCGCGCCGGTGAAACGCAACACTGAGGCCAGCCAGCGGCGCCCCGCCCGCGGCCTTCGCGCCCTGTGGTGGGGGTCGCTGCCCCTGCGGGTGCTCGTCTCCACCCTGGGGCTGTCCATGGTGCTGATGACCCTGGCCGGTTTCCTCCTGATGCGACAGGCGACGTCCGGCGTCGTCGAGACCAAGCGTCAGGCCGCCCTCAATGAGGCGGCCAACGTCTACGCCTTCATGCAGGAACGACTGCGCACCCCCGAACTGCGCGGCGCCGCCGTCCATGAATCACTCTCTCGGCTGGCGGACCTCGCCGATGCACAGGCCGCGCAGTATCGCGTTGTCATCCAGGGCCCAGTGTCCAGCCTCACATCCACAGGCATCCGCGCGGAGTCCGTACCGGCTGAACTGCGCGCCCGGGTGGATGAGGACCAGGGAATGTTCATCACCCCGACGCGGGTGGTCTTCACTGACGCCACCACGTTGCCCGAGCCGGGCTGGGCCATCGGATCCGCACTGATCGGGGAGACGGGGGAGCGCTACCCCGTGTTCTACATCTTCCCCATGACGACGGAACTGCAGACCCTCCGCGCGCTCCAGGGCGCGGTCATCGCCGCCGGGGTGGCGCTGGTGCTCGCATTGGGCCTGATCGCCTACACCATCACCGTCCAGATCGTCCGGCCGGTGCGAAAGGCCAGCACCACAGCCCTCCAACTCGCGTCGGGGCAGTTGGGGGAGCGCATGGCGGTGCGCGGCACCGACGACCTGGCATCGCTGGCCACCTCCATGAACCGGATGGCAGCCGAACTGCAGCAGCGGATCCGCGAGTTGGAGACCCTGTCCACGCTGCAACAGCGCTTCGTGAGCGACGTGTCGCACGAACTGCGCACCCCCATGACCACCATCAAGATGGCCGCCGACGTCCTGCACGACGCCCGCGAGAACTTCGACCCGGTCACGGCACGTTCCGCAGAACTGATGAATCACGAGATCGACCGCTTCGACCTCATGCTCGCCGACCTCCTCGAGATCTCCCGCTTCGACGCCGGGGCGGCCGTGCTGGCCCTCGACGAGACGGACGTGGCGGCCCTCGTGCAGGCCGAGGTGGCCGCGAACCGTTCCGTCGCCGACGCCCTCGGCGTCGAGTTGCGCTGCGAGAAGCTGGACGAGGACACCACCGCCGAGGTGGACACCCGGCGCATCCGACGCATCCTGCGCAACCTCATCACCAATGCGATCGAACACAGCGAGGGAAGGCCAGTGCACGTTCAGGTCGCCTCAGATGCCAACGCGGTCGCCGTCACGGTGCGCGACCACGGCGTCGGGTTCAAGGCGGAGGACGCCGCCCGAGTCTTCGACCGCTTCTGGCGTGCCGACCCCAGCCGCACGCGCATCGTCGGTGGCACGGGGCTCGGCCTCGCGATCGCGATGGAGGACGCCCGGTTGCACAGCGGCTGGTTGACGGCGTGGGGCCGGCCGGGGCGGGGGGCGCAGTTCCGCCTCACCCTGCCGCGGGAATCCGGCCACGAGTTGACCTCGTCGCCGTTGCCCGTCATCCCGGTCGACGACACCGGATCGGGGGTGCCGGCATGACCAGGATGATTGCGCTGGTCGTTGCGCTGCTCCTCGCGCTGACCGGGTGCACGACGATCGCCACCTCGGGGCCGGTGGAGGAGGTGCCGCTGGCTGCCCAGCCCCGCGGCATCGACATCGCGCCCGAGCCGCCGAGCCCGGACATGACGCCCGAGCGACTGGTGGACGGCTTCCTGCAGGCCATGGCCGATCCGGAGGGTGGCTACGAGATCGCGAGGCAGTACCTCACCTCCGACGCGGAGGCCAGCTGGGATCCCATCGACGCGGTCGTCTTCGACGGTGAGGTGGCCTCAGACACCGGCACCGCCGGCATCGTCGGGCAGGCCATCGGGCAGTTGGACGAGTCGCACCGGTACCGCCCGCTCCTCGAACCGCTGGAGCACGACTTCGGGGTCATCCAGGAGCAGGGCCAGTGGCGCATCAGCCGCCCGCATGAGGGCCTGTTGCTCTCGCGGTACAACTTCGAGCGCTACTACTCCCGCGTCACGTTGTACTTCGTCAGCCGCGCGGGTGCCCATGTCGTGCCGGATCCCATCCACCTGCCGGAGTCCCTGGTCACGCCCACGAACATCATGCAGGCCCTCTTCGAGGGGCCTTCGGACGCCATCGGTGCCGCCGTGTTCGATGCGGTGCCCCGCGGTACCCACCTCGGCACGGGCGGCGCGACCATCGACCAAGCGGGCGTCGTCACCGTCGACCTGGCCGGCCTCCCGGCCGAACTCGGCGACGACGCGCTGCGCAGGCTGGGCGCGCAACTCCTCTGGACCCTCACCTCGGTGCCGCGCTTCACCGGCTTGACCGTCATCCAGGGCGCGCGCACGCTGCCCATCCCGGGGGCTTCCGCCAGTGGCGTGCTGGAACTGGCGACCCAGCAGGGCTACCAGGTGCTCTCACGTGCCGCGGCCACCGATCTCTACGGCGTCCGACGCGGTCGGGTGGGCCGCATCAGCGGCTCCAGCATCTTTGGCGTCATGTCCGGCGTGCCACAGCGCGCCGCAGACGTGGCCGTCTCGGTCGACGGGGCGAGCATGGCCGTGATCGCAGAGGACCGCACCGGCGTGCTGCTGGGCGGTCTCGACGGCCCGGTCAACCCCGTTGAGTTGCCCCTCAGCAATCTCCGCTCCCCGCAGTTCATCCTCGGGACGCTCTGGATCATGGGCGACGACTGGTCAGGCACGCCCCGACTGGTGACGGTGGACCGTGCCGGCAACGTACAGCGGGTGGCCCTCGAGTCAGGCATCGGCCGCATGCGCTCCTATGCCGTCTCGCCGTCCCGGGCGAGGATCGCGATCGTCGCGGAGCACCAGGGCCAACAGAAGCTCGGGATCGCCACGGTCAGCGGCACCCCCATCTCCGTGTCGGGCTGGCGCCCCCTCGAGATCATCACCCAGAGGGGCGGCCCGCTCACGGATCCGGTGTCGCCCACGTGGCAGGCCGAGACCTCGCTCGCGGTGGAGGCGGCTCATTCAGGCGGGCGGTCGGTCTACACCGCGATGCTCGACGGGTCCATGGTGCAGGACACCGGCTCCGTGCCCGGCGAGATCATCGACCTGGCGGCCAACGTCCGGCTGGGCGGTGGGCCGATCAGCGTGACGACCAGCCAAGGTGTCGTGTGGCGCTATGAGGCGCGCACCCGTTGGAGCCGTCTCGCCGAGGACGTCACGGCGGTGGCCTACCCGGGCTGAGCCTGTGGACAATGGTGGAGCTGCCACCGCGCCGGCCACAGTGGTCGGCATGAGGGGATTCATCGATGCGGCCGCAGATCTGCTGCTCGGCGCCAGTTGCCCGGGGTGCGGCCTGCCGGGATGGGGGCTCTGCGTGGGCTGTCGAGCCCTGCTGGAGGGGCCGCCGGAGTTGATCGACCGGAGCCTTCCGGTACCGGTCGTCGCCGCCTGCCAGTACCGCCCGATCCTCGAGCACGTCATCCCGCGGTACAAGGACGACGGTGCCCTGCACCTGGACAGAACCTTGGGGGATCTCCTGGCCCGTGCCGTACGTGGCTTGGCGCCGCCCCGGGGCACGCTGCTGGTGCCCGTGCCGTCAAGGCCCGCGGCCGTTCGTGAACGTGGCTTCGACCATGCCCGCCGGGTCGCGGCCCACGCCGCCAGGGCCACGGGTCTGGGCAGCCGCCCCCTGTTGTCGAGGAATCAGCCGGGGGAGGACCAACTGGGCCTCGGCCGGGACCAACGGGCCCGCAACCTGGCCGGTTCGATGAGGGCCCGGCCAGCAGGCCGCCCGGTGGTCATCGTGGACGACGTCGCGACCTCCGGCGCTTCGCTCCGGGAGGCGTTCAGGGCCCTGTCGGAGGCGGGTGGCGAGGTGCTGGGGGCGGCCGTGATCGCCCAGGCCGAGAAACTTCCACAACACTCGGCCAAAGCCTGCACACCGACTTGGCGGGAGCGGTAGCGTTGATCCATGGACACGCCGCAGGCCCAGCTCGCTGGGGGCACTGCGGCGTTGTGCATCCGGCCCGGGATACACCCGGCCGGACGATACAGCGGGCCCTGAGCCCGAGGACAGACGGAGGAAACGATGGACATCGTCGTCACAGGTCGGCAGTGCACGATCAGCCCCGAATTGAAGGAACTCGTCACGGAGCGCTTGGCGACCATTGAGCGCCTGCGCGACCGGGTGATCCGAGTCGAAGTCGAGTTCGAGGCCAACGATGGCAAGAAGCACCCCTCTGATGCCGTGACCGTCCAACTCACCGTCCGCAGTCGCGGCCCCGTCGTACGCGCCGAGGCCAATGCTGAAGACAAGACCACAGCCTTCGAGATGGCGCTCGACCGCCTGAAGTCGCAGCTGCGCCGGGCCGCCGATCGACGCAAGACCCACCGGGGCCTGCGTGCCGCCACCATCGCCGAGTTCGCGCCCCCGGTCGACGGGGCCCCACCGGTGGAGGAAGACGACGACGCCGTGCCCACCAGCAAGGTCGCCGGCCTCGTGGTGACGGGCGACGGGCCCCTCGTCGTGCGCGAGAAGGTCTTCGACACCGCACCGCTGACGCTGGCCCAGGCACTGGACGAGATGGAACTGGTCGGTCACGACTTCTTCCTCTACCAGGACGCCGAGACCGGCCGCCCATCGGTGGTCTACCGCCGCAAGGCCTACAACTACGGTGTGATCCAGCTCAACGTGAACTGATTCCCACCGCACTACCCAACGCTCGCCCCGGGCCCCGCCCGGGGCGAGCGCGTTCTGCGTGGCTTGGGGTCTGGGGTTAGGATGGCAGACGGTGGTCGGCCCCGGGCCGGCACGCACACGCACAAGCGACACGAAGGATGCGCCCCGATGGGAATCATGGACTTTCTGAGCGGCCTCGGCTCGGGAGCACAGCTCCGAAAGCTGCAGAAGGTGGCCGATCAGGTCAACTCCATCGAAGAGGAGTTCCAGGCCATGTCGGACGCGGAACTGCGCGAGGAGACCGACAAGTTCCGCCAGCGCATCGCGGACGGCGAAGACCTCGACCGCATCATGCCCGAGGCCTTCGGCGTCGTGCGGGAGGCGTCGGTGCGCGTACTAGACAAGCGCCATTTCGACGTCCAGCTCATGGGCGGCGCGGCCCTCCACTGGGGCAACATCGCCGAGATGAAGACCGGTGAGGGAAAGACCCTGGTCGGCACCCTGCCGTCCTACCTCAACGCACTGAGCGGCAAGGGCGTCCACATCGTCACGACGAACGACTACCTCGCCAAGTACCAGTCCGAGCAGATGGGCCGCATCCACCACTTCCTCGGCCTCGAGGTCGGCGCCATCCTCGCGCAGATGACCCCAGAGCAGCGACGCGCCGCCTACGCCTGTGACATCACCTACGGCACGAACAACGAGTTCGGCTTCGACTACCTGCGCGACAACATGGCACTGCGCAAGGCCGACATGGTCCAGCGCGAGCACCACTACGCCATCGTCGACGAGGTCGACTCCATCCTCATCGACGAGGCCCGTACTCCGCTGATCATCTCCGGCCCGGCCGAGGACAACCACGAGTGGTATCCCGTCTTCGCCAAGCTCGCGCTGTCGCTGCGCCGCGACGTCGACTACGAGGTCGACGAGAAGAAGCGCACCATCGCCGTCCTGGCCCCGGGCATCGAGAAGGTCGAGGACCGCCTCGGCATCGAGAACCTCTACGAATCGGCCAACACCCCGCTGATCTCGTACCTCAACAACTCCATCAAGGCCAAGGAACTGTTCAAGCGTGACAAGGACTACGTGCTCGCGGGCGACGAGGTCCTGATCGTCGACGAGCACACTGGCCGCACGCTCGCCGGGCGCCGCTACAACGAGGGCCTCCACCAGGCGCTCGAGGCGAAGGAGGGCGTCAAGATCAAGGACGAGTACCAGACGCTCGCCACGATCACCCTGCAGAACTACTTCCGCATGTACACCAAGCTCGCCGGCATGACCGGTACGGCCAAGACCGAGGAATCTGAGTTCCAGAAGATCTACGGCTTGGGCGTCATCCCGATCCCCACCAACCGCCCCATGGTGCGAGTCGACCA
>DURG01000129.1 GCA_012837465.1 Propionibacterium sp.
GCCTTTCCCGGGTCTACCTGGGTCACCACTGGTTGACCGATGTGTTCGGGGCATGGGCGATCGGGCTGGCCTGGCTCGCCGTCGTCATCGCCTGCCACCGCGTCTGGCGGGCCGTGCGCTCCCGGACGGAGAAGGGCCCCGTCGAGGAAAAAGGCGCGCGCGCCCCACGCCCTTGATCACGGTGGGACAATGGAGGTGACCGAGCCGGGCGTCGTCGCCCGCGTCCGCCCGGCGCATCCCCGTTTCAGAAGGGAAGGGCGCCATGAATGAGAACCAGTTCAAGAAGATGCAGAGCGCGCCCGGCTTCATCGCCGCGCTCGATCAAAGCGGAGGCAGCACCCCGGGTGCGTTGAACCGCTACGGGGTCGAGGAGTGGGCCGATGAGGCCCAGATGTTCGACCTCGTGCACGAGATGCGCCAGCGCATCATGACCAGCCCCAGCTTCACCGGTGACCGCATCGTGGGCGCCATCCTGTTCGAGGACACCATGCGCCGCGAGGTCGACGGCATGCCCACGGCCAAGTACCTGTGGGAGAAGAAGGGCATCGTCCCCATCGTCAAGGTGGACAAGGGCCTGCGCGACGAGCAGTCTGGCGCCAAGCTCATGAAGGACATGCCGGAACTCGACGCCGTGCTCAAGGAGGGCCTCGAGCAGGACGTGTTCGGCACCAAGATGCGCTCCGTCGTCATCACGCCCGGCCCCGGCCTGAAGGCCGCAGTGGACCAGCAGTTCGACGTCGGCGTGCGGATCTTCCGCGCCGGCCTCGTTCCCATCCTCGAGCCCGAGGTCGACATCAAGAGCCCTCAGAAGGCCGAGGCCGAGGAACAGTTGCACGACCTCCTGCTGGAGGGGCTCGACGCCCTGCCGGAGGACGTCTCGGTGATGCTCAAGCTTACGCTGCCCGAGAAGGACGACCTCTACAAGGACCTCGTCGAGCACCCGCGGGTGCTGCGTGTGTTCGCGCTGTCCGGCGGCTACACCCGCGCCGAATCCAACGAGCGCCTGGCCAAGCAGCACGGGGTCGCGGCCAGCTTCTCCCGCGCGCTGACCGAGGGCTTGTCGGTCAAGCAGTCGGCCGAGGAGTTCGACGCGCTGCTCGACGAGTCGATCGGCAGCGTCTACGCGGCGTCGACGACCTGACTCGCCGGGGTGATGTGCACGGTGACCTGCCAGAGGTGGGGCACCGTGCCCCTCACGCGGTGTTCGACGGCGTGCGCGATCTCGTGCCCCTCCTCGACGGAGAGCGTGGGCTCGACCGCGACGTGGAGCTCCGCTTCCAGGCGATGTCCCATCCAGCGCGCCCGCGCGCGGCCGACCGACGCGACGCCCGCCACCCCTGTCGCTGATTCCTCGATGCGTTGCATCGTGCCCGGCTCCACGCCGTCCATGAGGCGGCGCAGCACGCTACGCATAGAACTGATCAGCACGAGCACGATGACCAGCGCGATGACCAGGCCGATCACGGGATCGAGCCAGGGGAGGCCCAGCCACGCGCCGATGACGCCGATCGCGACGGCAAGGGAGGTCAATGCGTCAGTGCGGGCATGCTGACCCTCCGCGATGAGGGCAGCCGAGCCGATGCGCCGGCCGGCCCGGATCCGGTACCAGGCGACGACCTCGTTGCCGAGTGCGCCGACGAGGGCGGCGGCCATCACCCAGGGGAGATGAGTCATGTCCCGCTCCGCGGACAGGGCCCGCCACGACTCCCAGACGATGAGCACGGCCGAGCCGGCGATCACCGCGCCGATCAGGAGGCCGACGAGGTCCTCCGCCCGCCGGAATCCGTAGGGGTAGGTGCGGGTGGGGGCGCGGCGCCCCAGCCGGAAGGCGATGATCAGCGGGATGGTCGTGGCGAGGTGGCCGAGATTGTGGAGGGTGTCGGCCAGCAGCGCGACGGAGCCGCTGAGCAGGTAGATGACGACCTGGAGCAGCGCGGTGGCGGCCATGCCGGCGAGGCTGATCCACGACGCGCGGATGCCGATCGAGCTGGCCTCCTCGGCGGTGGTGATGGCCTCGACGTGGTCGTGCGAGTGGGGCGTCAACGCGTGGCGGAGCCGCGCCCAGAGACCCTGGCCGTGGTCATGGGGGTGATCGTGCCCATGACCGTGGTGATGGTCATGGTCTTCGTGACGCGACGTCATGAAGCAAGACTATCTGCGCAACTGCGCAGATAGCAAGCCTTGGGGGTTAGGATGGAGCCGTGCACGAACACCGCATCCGCCGCGTCCCCGATGACGAGCACGCGAACCTGGCGTCCGAAACCTTCCGGATGCTGTCCGATCCCACCAGGGTGAAGATCCTGTGGTCACTCTTCCAAGGTGAACACAGCGTCAACGCCCTCGCCGAGATGGTGGGGGCGGCGCCCACGGCCGTGAGCCAGCACCTCGCGAAGCTCAGGCTCGCGGGCCTGGTGGAGAGCCGGCGCGAGGGCACCTACGCCTACTACCGCGCCGTCGACGAGCACGTCCAGCGGTTGCTCTCCGAGGCTTTGTCACATGCCGAGCACGTCTCCGGAGTCGTGGAGGAACACTCCTACCGCTGAAGCCCCCGGCGGTATCGCGGCATGTACGAACAAGACGTGGCAGACTTTGTTGCAGAACAGAGTCAAGGAGGACGTCATGTCGCCAAGCCCACTCAATCGCCTGCTCAGGATGGGCATCGCCGGATTCGCCGCACTCGGAATGCTCGCCGCCTGCGCGCCCGGCACCCCGGCGGCCAGTGGCGCACCGCCCCGCTCGGCCTGGCCATCTTCAAGGGCCAATACACCTCGGATCACACCCTCCTGGCCGCGGCC
>DURG01000130.1 GCA_012837465.1 Propionibacterium sp.
AGTGCCTTCCTCCGTCAACGCCGTCACTGCAACGGTGTCGGTGCTGTGGTGATGAGCGCCGGGCACCGTCTCCTACTTCTTCGGCACGAAGCCCAGGCTTCTCAGCGCACTGCTGCAGGCCACCATTGAGGCCGCCATCGCCGACGTCACCCCTGAGGGCACGGCGAAGTGGCACGAGGCGCCGGCCATCGCCACCTCGGGTGCTGAGATCGTCGACCACTTCGTCGACCTCGGGCACGGAATGTTGCTGGCGGTGGCCCCTCTGATGGACGTGGCCCGCGTGGGCGGACTGACCGATGACGAGGTGGCAGCCGTCTATGAGTTCTACGAGGAACGGCGTGCCTCCGACTACGCGCGTTTCATCGGATGGTTGGTCGATGCGCAGGCGCTGCGGGTCGATCTCAGCATCCAGAAGGCCACGGACGTCGCGCTGACGGTGCTCGGGCCTGAGGCCTACCTCGTGCTCGCTGCGCGTCGGAGATGGGAGCCCGATGGCATCCGCGAAAGCATGCGTGAGGCGTTGAAGCGCCTTCTGCTCAACGACTGAGGGGCGGGATGCCCCGACGCTCGAAGGCCGCCTCGGCGAGGATCGAGTAGAAGCCGAGGGCCTCGTTTACCGCCAGCATGTGACGGTTCTCCTCGGCGTTCCAGGTGATGATCGACGTCGCCGTCGGCACCGCCTCCTTCAAGGCGACGAGGTTGGCCGCTTTGACCGCCATCCCCAGCCGCTTGCCGCGGTGCTCGGGGAGCACGACGGTGTCCCACTGGTCGACGAACGCCTCCGGGTTGGAGCGGTCCAACATCAGCTCGTTGAGCCCGACGACGGTGCCTGTCGGCATGTGACGAACCACCGTGCGGAACATCCGGTTGGAGAGCAGGCGCTCCTCGTCGGAGGCACGCATCCGCTCGACGCTCCACTTCGATTCCGGCACCGTCATGCCGCCCGCGGGGGTGTCGGTGTACATGAGCTCGCGGAGGCGGCAGAGGTCGGCGAGCATCTCGTCGCCTGCCGGGCCCTCCCAGGCGACGATCTCGTAGTCGTCGCCTGCCACCGTGGTGGCCTCGGCCAGCGCCTCGGCGGGGTCGACGAGCGGTGCGGCGAAGTCGTAGCGACTCACCCGCTCCACCTGCTCGAACCTGAACCCGTAGGCCAGCGCGAGTCTGACCGCCGGATGGTCAGCAGGCACGGCGCCGGCCCCGGTCGGGGGCGTGAGGGCCTCGTCGTCGGGCCCGGGAATGGGACACATGGCCCACGCCTGGTAGACGGCGTAGCCGGAAGCCTCCTTGAGGAGGCGTTCGGCGATTGCCCTGCCGATGCCGCGGCCGCGGAAGTTGGGCAGGACGCAGATGTAGACGTTGGCCTTGTCGGGGCTGTCGACGAGGTTGACGCGGGTGTTGGCGTAGCCGACGGCAACGCCGTCGAGGTAGGCGAGGTAGCGGTGGACCTCGTGCTCTGAGTCGGCGTGGGCGGCGGCCAGGGAGGCCTCGTCGGAGACGTCCCACTGGGGGCCGCCGACGAGTTCGTGGTTGTGGGCGTGGCCGATGCGCTGGTAGTCGCGCCAGGCGTCATCGACGGTGTCGGGCAGGGGGATTTCAGAGATGGTGAGCATGCTCAGTGCTTTCGAGAGATGTGATCAGGGATGGTTGAGGAGGCCCACCGAGCGACGGCTCGAAGCGGGCAGCGCTGAGCCCGTCATTTCCTGATTGTCATCATGGGCCGAACATTGTCACACGTTGAGGCCGATGGCAATGGGTCACCGCACGTGATTCTGCGGCCTCTCGGGGTGCCAGCCCGAGGCGTAGGCTCGCGGCATGCTCTACACGATCGGGCACTCCACCCATCCGTTGGAGGAGTTCGCGGCCCTTTTGCAGGAACACGGCGTCGATCTGTTGCTGGACATCCGCACGGTGCCCAGGTCGCGGACCAACCCGCAGTTCAACCGCGACGTGCTGCCTGCCTCCTTGGATCAGTACGGCATCGGGCATGAGTACATCGGGGAGCTCGGTGGCTTGCGGAAGGTCGCTGTTGATTCGCCCAACGGCGGCTGGCGGAACAAGTCGTTCCAGGGCTATGCAGACCACATGCTCACCGAGGAGTTCCAGCGGGGCATCGGCCGGCTGGTCGCAGCCATGACCGAGCACACCGTCGCGATCATGTGCGCTGAGGCCGTCTGGTGGCGGTGCCACCGCTCACTGGTCGCCGAGGCGATGCTGGTGCGCGGCTTCGACGTGAGCCACATCATGCCGGACGGCCGAGCGGTTCCGGCCACGCTGCGTGACTTCGCCGTGGTCGACGGCACCAGCATCACCTATCCGTCGGCGGCCGCACCGGGATGAGAAGTTTATTGATGCGTATTCCGGGGTCAGGTGTGGAGGCTCCACACCTGAGCCCCGAATCCGCATCGATGTTCTTGGCACCGCTGCCTCGCGCCCCTTCCGCTGGCCCCGAGACGGTGCGAGGATGAGGCATGACGTTCTCGTTGACGATGGACGCGGCCGACCCGACTCGGCTCGGTGAGTTCTGGGCCCTGGCGCTCGGATACCGACGCGAGGATCCGCCAGGCGGCTTCGCAACGTGGGAGGAGGCTCTCACCAGTTGGGGGCTCCCTGAAGAGAGATGGAACGACGCCAACGCGATCGTCGGCGACGGTCCTCGCATCTTCATCCAGAAGGTGCCCGAGCCCAAGTCGGCCAAGAACCGGGTGCACATCGACGTCCACAGCGGGGCGGGCAAGGCGATAGACGGCGAGGGCAAGGACTGGTCTGTCATGCGGGCCAAGGCCGCCGAGTTGGAGTCGGCCGGCGCGACGATCGTCGAGGAGTTCAGCGAACCCGGCCTGGGCGACTGGATCGTGATGGAGGACCCGGAGGGCAACGAGTTCTGCGTCGTGTAGGGGGGATCTGGTCGAGTCAGCCAGCCAACCTTCGTCTTCACGCACAGAGAACTACCCATCCCCGACGGTGCCGACGTGCGCCCGGTGAGCGGTGGCGTCGCTGAGGCATTCCCCTCCGTCATTCTCGCAACCTTGCCGTCGTCTGTGCCCGGTACCGCGTCTTGAGCGACCGAGGTTGGTGACTACGCTCAGGGTGGGTGCGGGTGCCGCATCCCTGGAGAAGGAACCGACATGAACTTGGCCTACCTGGACCCCTCACTGCCCATCGACGAGCGGCTCACCGACCTGCTCCAGCGCATGACGCTCGAAGAGAAGGTGGGCCAGATGCTGCAGCTCGACGCCCGCGGCGACCTCCCTCACCTGGTCAGCGAGATGCACGTCGGCTCGATCCTCCACACCTCCCCGGAGCGGGTCATCGAGGCTCACCGACTCACCGAGCAGACGCGCCTGCGCATCCCGCTGCTGGTGGGCGAAGACTGCATCCACGGCCACTCCTTCTGGGAGGGGGCGACGATCTTCCCCACCCAACTCGGCATGGCCGCCACCTGGAGCCCGGACCTGCTCGAACGCGTGGCCCGAGCGACCGCCGTCGAAGCCGCCGCCACCGGCATCCACTGGACCTTCTCACCCGTGCTGTGCATCGCACGGGACCTCCGCTGGGGCCGCGTCAACGAAACCTTCGGCGAGGACCCGCACCTGATCGGCGAACTCGCCTCCGCGATGGTGAGGGGCTACCAGGGCTCCGGCCTCACCGACGACACCGCCATCCTCGCCTGCGCCAAGCACTTCGCCGGCTATTCCGAAACCCAGGGCGGCCGCGACGCCAGCGAGGCGGACATCTCCCGCCGCAAGCTCCGCTCCTGGTTCCTGCCTCCGTTCGAGCGAGTCGCGCGCGAGGGATGCCGCACGTTCATGCTCGGCTACCAGACCACCGACGGCGTCCCGATCACCATCAACGACTGGCTCCTCTCCGACGTGCTGCGCGGCGAATGGGGCTACACCGGCATGCTGATCACCGACTGGGACAACGTCGGCCGGATGGTGTGGGAGCAGAAGGTCCAGCCCGACTACGCGCACGCGGCCGCTGCTGCGGTGCTCGCGGGCAACGACATGATCATGACCACGCCCAACTTCTACGACGGCGCCCTCTCGGCCATCGAGCAGGGGCTCATGAGTGAAGCTGATCTCGACCACGCCGTCGAGCGCATCCTCCGCCTGAAGTTCGAACTCGGCCTCTTCGAGAACCCCCGCCGCCCCGATTACGAACGCATCAACGCCGTGGTCGCCACCGAGGAGCACCGGGCGCTCAACCTTGAGGTCGCGCGGCGCTCGGTCGTGTTGCTGGACAACGACGGCGTGCTCCCGCTCGACGCGACGGCGCAGGCCAAGCGCATCGCCGTCGTCGGGCCGTTGGCTGACGACGCCCAGAACCAGTTGGGCGACTGGGCCGGGAACTCCGGCCAGGCCGGGTGGATCCCCGACGGGCATCCGCGCGAGATGATCACGACGATCCTGGACGGGCTGAAGGGTGTCGCGCCGGAGTCGTGGGAGGTCACCTACTCGCGTGGCGCAGACATCCTGCGGCTCGCGCCCGACCCTGAGGGCGAGTTCTTCCCCGACGGCCAGCCCCGCGGCCCCGTCGTCGTTCCCATCGAGGCGGATCCTGCGGCCATCGCGGAGGCCGTTGCGGCGGCTGAGGCTGCGGACGTGGTCGTCGCGGTGGTGGGCGACACCGTCGAACTCACCGGCGAAGCAGCCTCCACGGCAACCCTTGAGTTGGTCGGCGGCCAGATCGCCCTGCTCGACGCCGTGATCGCCACGGGCAAGCCGGTGGTCGTGGTGCTGCTGGCCGGCAAGCCGCTGGTGCTGCCGGCGTCGGTGCAGGAGGCGGCGGCGCTGGTGTGGATCGCGAATCCGGGCATGGAGGGCGGCCGGGCTGTCGCGGAGGTGTTGCTCGGCGAGGTCGAGCCCAGCGGGCGCCTGCCGATCTCCTTTGCGGTGCACGTGGGGCAGCAGCCCACCTATTACAACCAGATCCGGGGCCAACACGGTAACCGCTACGCCGACCTGACGCAGCGCCCGGCGCATGCGTTCGGCGAAGGACTGTCGTACACGACGGTCGAGTACCGGTCGGTGTCGGTGCGCCAGGCCCAGTTGTTTGCTGACGACACGCTCGTGGTGGATGTTGAGCTTGCCAACACGGGGTCGCGCCCGGTCGTGGAGACGGTCCAGTTGTACATCCGTGACGAGGTCACCACCTACAGCTGGGCTGACAAGGAGTTGAAGGCCTACCAGCAGGTTGAGCTGCAGCCGGGTGAAACGGCAACGGTCTCTCTGGAGTTGCCCGTGTCGGCTTGCACGATCGTGGACGCCGACGGGCGTCGTGTGGTGGAGCCGGGCCAGTTCACGGCTCTGGTTGGCCCCTCGTCGAGGGACGAGGCGCTTCAGGGCGCCGGGTTTGAGGTGCTCGTTTCCTGAGGTGGCCAGATTACGCAGCGTTAATTTTCTGATCTGGAGCTTGTCGACTGCCTGACCACGGTCTCGTAGGCGGTGGGCTGGGCGGCGCCCACGGGTTAGCTCGCTGGAGTCGTCGGTGTGGCTGGCGCGGGGAACACCGCCCGCAATGCGCGCGCGACGAGGTAGACCCAGAGGGGGCAGCCGAGCACGAGGATCCACAGGATGGGGTGGACGTCGGCGTCACCGCGGCCGAAGTAGAGGGTCTGGGCGAAGGAGAAGCAGCTCTGCAGCGAGTGGGCCACCATGGCGGCGGTCATGGAACCCGTCAGCACGTAGACCAGGCCGAATGTGATGCCGGTGATCATGAAGGCCAACCCCTGGCGGCTGAGGAGTTCGCCGCCGAGGTGGGGGCAGCGCGAAGGTAGCCGAGGAGATGAGGATCGCGACGACGGCCGCCACCGTCGCGGACCCGCGGCGGGCCATCGAGTCGTGGATGGGCCGCAGGGTAGCGCCGCGGTACAGGAGTTCCTCGCACACGGGGGCGAGGATCACGCTGGCGAACAGGGTCGCGAACGCTGGGAGGAGGGGCCCGCCCAGTTGGGTTTCCTGGAAGTATGACTGGGCCTCGAGCCGCTGATCGGGGGCGCCGAAGGCCAGCAGCCAGAAGAGGAGGTGGGACACGGCGAACCCGACGGCCACCACGATGATGCTGCGCATGGAGAATCCGCGGGTGAGGCCGAGGTCGCGCGTCGTGGGCTACTTCTTCTCGAAGAGTGCGATGAACCCGAGGGCCAGCAGCGCGAAGGCGATGAACTGCAGGGGAATCAGGAGTGCCATGGTCGAGGCCGCCGACGGCGAGTCGGGGTCGATGACGAAGCTGGCGATCACCGGCAGCAGGGAGCTGAGGAGCAGTGACGCCGCTGCGGGGATGGCGTACCAGAACTTCCAAGTGGTGAGGTGTTCGGCGAGACGGTTCTGCATGGGCCCTTCTGCGGTCGGTGGTACCTCGATGGTCACGGACGGACGGCCGCTGATGCAAGCCCGTATCGGGAATCAAGACCGACGGGGTAGGCGCGGCAGGGCACTCATCCTTCCTTGGTCGGAGGGGAGCGGCCCTTGTCCGGTGCAATCCCAGCCCGTGACTTCCACGGGCAACGGGTTCACACTGGAGGCATGGACCGCGAGCTCTTTGAGGTCGAGGAGCGGATCTTCGCCCTACTGGTGATCCGTCTGGATGGCCTGATCCAGCGGCGCACTCCGGTCCGCAACGTCTCCGCTGGCCCCGTGCAGGGGATCGCGCGGTTGCGGTTCTCCGACGGTGCCACGATCCTCGTGCGTTCGCACAAGCCTGGTACCAGTGCTGCTGTGGTCAGCGCGATCCTGCGGGGCCGGTCGGTCCTGCTCGAGTCGTGGGACTGGCACGAGGATGGCCTGATGCTCACGCTGTCGATCCCGGGGGCCGTCCGGCGGCGTACGTCGCTCCATCGGGTGATCCTGCTGGGGGCTGACCAGCCGGACTGAGCCGGCTGCCGTCGGGCACGAGAACCCCCGCGGAGGTCAAACCCCTGGATGGCTGGCGGGGGACGACGGCGCAGACTCTTGTGATACCAGAGTCATGACAGCAGGGGCGCTGAGCCAGCTCGTACGCGTCGACGAACGTCAGGCCTGCACGACCTCCGCGAGAGGCTCGGCGAAGTGGCAAGCCGCGGGATGCGCGGCCTGCCCCTGGCCCTGAATCTCCAGCAGCGGCACCTTCGTGGCGCAGATCTTCTGGGCCTTCCAGCACCGCGTGTGGAATCGGCATCCCGACGGCGGGTTGGCCGGGCTGGGCACGTCTCCGGAGAGCACGATGCGCTCACGCTTGGCCTGCTGCACGGGATCCGGCACCGGCGCCGCAGACATCAGCGCCTGCGTGTAAGGGTGCATGGGCGCGCCGTAGATCTGATCCTTGTCGCCCACCTCGACCATCTGGCCGAGGTACATCACAGCTACGCGGTGCGAGATGTGCCGCACGACCGCGAGGTCGTGGGCGATGAACACGTAGCTCAAACCCAGCTCGCGCTGCAGCCGCTCAAACAGGTTCACCACCTGCGCCTGCACTGACACGTCCAGGGCCGAGACCGGCTCGTCGCACACCAGCACCTTGGGGTTCAGTGCGATGCCTCGGGCGATGCCGATGCGCTGGCGCTGCCCGCCGGAGAACTGGTGCGGGTAGCGGTTGATGTGCTCGGGGTTGAGGCCCACCTGGTCCAGGAGCTCCTGGACCCGGCGGCGCTCGCCGCCCTTGAGGTCCAGCTCGTCCTTGTGGATGCGCAGGGGCTCGGCGATGATGTCGCCGACCGTCATGCGCGGGTTCAGCGACGTGTAGGGATCCTGGAAGACGATCTGGATGTCGCGACGAGCCTTGCGCATCTCGGCGCCGGCCTTGATCCTGCGACCCTCCATCTCGACGAAGCCCTCCGTGGGCTCCTCCAGTTGGACCAGCAGGCGGCCCAGCGTGGATTTGCCACAGCCGGACTCGCCCACCACGCCGAGCGTCTCGCCGCGGCGGAGCTCGAACGAGACGCCGTCGACGGCCTTGACCTGGCCGACGGTGCGGCGCAGCACGCCCTTCTTGATGGGGTAGTACTTCTTCAGGTCCGTTCCCCTGAGGATGATGTCTTCACTCATCGATGTCCTCCGTGCTCGTGACGGTGGGGGTGAGCGACCCCGCCAGCAGTTCGTGGGTGAAGTGGCAGGCGCTGCTGCGGCCGTTGCCGAGCTCGATCACCGGCGGCACCGGGTCCACCGTGCAGATGTCGCGTGCGTAGCGGCAGCGCGGGTTGAAGGCGCAGCCCGGCGGGATCTTGGTCAGGTTCGGCGGTAGGCCGCCGATGGCCTGCAGGTCGCCGGTGGTCTGGTCCAGGCGGGGGATCGACTCGAGCAGACCCTCGGTGTACGGGTGAGCCGGGTTGGAGTAGAGGTCCAACACGTCAGCCTTCTCCACCATCCGGCCCGCGTACATCACGTTGATCCGGTCGGCGACGTCGGCCACCACGCCCAGGTCGTGGGTGATGAGGATGAGCCCCATGCCCGTCTCGGCCTGCAGTTCGCGCAGCAGGTCCATGATCTGGGCCTGCACGGTGACGTCGAGCGCGGTGGTCGGCTCGTCGGCGATCAGGATCTCCGGGTCGAGCGCGATGGCCATCGCGATCATGATGCGCTGGCGCATGCCACCCGAGAACTGGTGGGGGAAGTTGCCGGCGCGCTCCTTGGCCGCGGGAATGTTAACCCGCTCCATGAGCTGGACCGCCGCCTTGCGGGCGTCCGAACGGTTCATGCCCTTGTGGATGCGGAACATCTCCGCGATCTGCCAGCCGACGGTGAACACCGGGTTCAGTGCGCTGAGCGCGTCCTGGAAGATCATCGAGATGCGCCGTCCGCGCACCTGGCGGCGCTTGTCCTCGGGGAGCTTCAGCAGGTCGACGCCACGGAACATGACCTCACCGCCGGTGATGAAGCCGGGAGGGGAGTCGAGGATGCCCATGATGGCTTGGGCGGTGACGGACTTGCCGGAACCGGACTCGCCGAGGATGGCGAGGGACTCGCCCGGGTTGAGGGTGAAGCTGGCGCCGTTGATGGCCTTGGCCACGCCTTCGCGGGTGCGGAACTCGACGGTCAGGTCGCGGACGTCCAGCAGCGGCCCGCTCTCTGCGGTCCACTGCTCGAGTTCGGCGAAGCTGGCGTTGGCTTGCTTTGACATTGGTCACCGTCCCTTCGGGTCGAACGCGTCGCGGATGGTGTCGCCCAGCATGATGAACGCCAGCACCGTCATCGACAGGAAGATCGACGGGAACAGCAGCATGTGCGGCGCTGCTCGAAGCATGCCGAGTGCGGACGCGTCGGAGATGGCGATGCCCCACGAGATCGTCGGGGGCTGGAGGCCGATGCCGAGGAACGACAAGGTGGCCTCCGTGGCGATGTAGGCGCCGAGGTCGATGGTGGCCACCACGACCACAGGCGTGAAGGCGTTGGGCAGCACGTGGTTGAGGATGATGCGCAACGGGCTGGCGCCGAGCGCGCGGGCCGACTGCACGTAGTCCAGCGACTTCACCTGCAGCACCGCCGAGCGCATGATGCGGGCGATGCGCGGCCAGCCGAGGATGGTCAGCACCAACACGACCTTGCCGACCACCACCATGTAGGGCGTCTCGACGTCGGAGGGGAAGCTGGTCATGAACAACACGCCGCCGAGCAGCAGGGGGATGGACCAGAAGACCTCACCGACGCGCGAGAGCAGCGAGTCGAGCCAGCCGCCGTAGAAGCCGGCGAGCAGGCCGATCGTGCCGCCGATGAGGATGGTGCCGGCGGTGGTCAGGATGCCCACCAGGATCGACGCGCGGGCGCCGTGGATGGTGCGCGAATAGATGTCGTAGCCCTGGGTGTCGTAGCCGAACCACGCCTCTGACGACGGTGGTTGGCGCGCGTTGATCAGCTGCGCATAGGCCGGATCCTGCGCCGGTGCGAAGAACGTGAAGAGGTCGGGGAAGGCCGCCATCAGCACCATGACGAGGATGAGGAACGAAGAGATCCAGAAGGTGGGACGGCTGCGGAGGTCCTCCCAGGCGTCACGACCCAGCGAGCGGGCGTCCTCCTTGGCGCCTCGGTGCTCGATGGCGTCCAACTCGTCGTCAGGCATCTCGTGGTCGACGCGGTCGGAGGCCTGGTTGCGGGTCAGGTTCGGGTCACTCATGCGCGATCCTCGGGTCAAGGGCTCCGTAGAGCAGGTCGACGATCAGGTTCATCAGCAGGAAGACCAGCACCAGGAGGGTGATGGTGCCGACCACTGCCGTGGCGTCCTTCGTCGTGATCGAGTGGAAGATGTAGCCGCCGATGCCGGGGATGTTGAAGATCCGCTCCGTGACGAGTGCGCCGCCCATCAAGGCTCCGAAGTCGGCGCCGATGAAGGTGACCACTGGGATGAGCGAGTTGCGGAAGGTGTGCACGCCGACGACGCGCCCGGACGACAGGCCCTTGGCCTTGGCCGTGCGCACGTAGTCGGCCGACAGGTTCTCGGAGAGGGAGTTGCGGGTGAGTCGGGCGATGTAGGCCATCGAGAGCGAGCCAAGGACAAAGCCCGGGAGCAGCAGCTGCTCCCACGTGCCCTGCGTCGCAGTGACGGGGAACCAGCTGAGCTGGACGCCGAACACCATCTGGGCCACCGAGCCCAGGACGAACGACGGGATCGAGATGATCACCAGGGTGCTGACGAAGACGAGGGAATCCCAGAAACTTCGTCTTCGTAGGCCGGCCAGCAGGCCGGCGGCGATGCCGATGATGGCTTCGAACACGATGGCGATGGTGGCGAGCTTGAGTGTGACCGGCCAACGGTCGCCGAGCTGATCGATGACCTCGTTGCCGTTGAAGCTGGTGCCGAGGTCGCCTTGGGCCACCTTGGCCATGTAGCGGACGTACTGCTCAGGCAGGGGCTTGTCGAGGTTGTACTCCTGATGGATCCGGGCCACGTACGCCTCGGGGCAGGGACGCTCGCCGCATCGCCCGACCGTCGGGTCTCCCAAGGAGAAAACCATCCAGTAGATGAGGAACGTGGTGCCGATGATCACCGGGATCATCTGCAGCACTCGTCTCAGTACATAGGTACCCATCGGCGCCGCCTTTGAAGGTTGTCAGTGGTTGAACTGTAGGGGAAGTGCTGTGGCCGGCCGCCGATTCCTCGGTGACCGGCCACAACGGGTGTGCGTTTGCGCTAGCTGGTGATCACTGCTTCACGGAGATGGCGCTGAAGTCCAGCACGCCGAAGGCGTTGATCTGGACGTTCTCGACGCGGTCAGAGAAGCCGACGATCGAACGCGGGTACCACAGCGGCGCGGTGGGCAGGTCCTCACCGAGCATGTCCTCGGCCTCGGCGTAGAGCGCGTCGGCGGCCTCGGTGGTGTCGGCGGCGTTCGCCTCGGCGAGCTTGTCGTCGAAGGCCTGGTTGCTGTACTGCGACCAGTTGGAGTCGGCGCCGGTGCCGTAGATCGGGGCGAGGAAGTTCTCCAGCGACGGGTAGTCGCCCTGCCAGCCGGAGCGGAACAGGCCCATGATCTCGTTGTTGTCGATCTGCTGGTTGTAGGTGGCGAAGTCGACTGTGAGGTTCACGATGCACTCGACGTCAAGGGTGTTCTTGATCGAGTTGCAGACGGCCTCGGTCCATTCCTTGTGGGCGCCGTCACCGTTGGTGGTGATGGTGAGGGTGCCGTCGTAGCCGCCGGCCTCGTCGTAGAGGGCCTTGGCGGCCTCGGGATCGAAGTCACACCATTCGCCACAGGCGGTGTCGTTGGCGCCGGCGACGACCTTCGGGGCCCAGCCGTGGGCGGCGGTGTAGGTGCCGTTGTAGATCTGGTCGATGATGAGCTGGCGGTCGATGGCCATCGAGATGGAGCGGCGCAGGTCGACGTTGTCGGCCAGCTGCGGGTCGTTGGGGGAGAACACCATGGTGGTGAAACGCAGCGACTCGCGCTCCAGGTTGCGGTCCGGGAGGTCGGCCTTGTACTGCTCACCGACGAGGACGTCGGCGGGAATCTCGTTGGTGTAGTCGAGGTTGTTGGCCACGACGTCGGCGTAGGCGGCTGCCGGATCGGTGTAGATGCGGAAGGTCAACTGGTCGACGTTGGCGACGTTCTCGCCCGAGTAGTCGGCGAACTTGGAGAAGACGTACTCGGTGGTCGACTTTGACTCGAACTTGAACGGGCCGGCGCCGATCGGGGCGTCCTCGAAGGCGGCCGGGTCCTCGAAGAAGGAGTCGGGCATCGGGGCGAAGGCCGAGTAGCCGAGGCGGACGGGCAGGTTGCCCACCGGGCCGGTGGTCTCGATGGTGAAGGTGTAGTCGTCGACGACGTTGAGGCCCTCGAGCTCGGTGGTGGTGGAGCCCTCCTCAGCCATCTCGTAGGCACCCTTGATGACGCTCATGAAGTAGGCGCCCGCCTGGCCGTTGTCGTAGGCGGCGGTGTAGTTCCAGGCATCCACGAAGTTGTGGGCCTTGACCTCGGTGCCGTCGTGGAAGAGGTAGCCCTCCTTCAGCTTCACGGTGAAGGTGACGTTGTCGTCGGACTCGATGGACTCTGCGATGTCCATGATCGGGTCTGAGGTCTCGGTGTCGTACTCGACGAGCTTGGCGGTCTTGGCGTCGACCATGTCGCCGCCACAGGTCTCGGAGGTGTTGCCGGGAACCAGCGGGTTCTCCGGCGTGCAGCCGCGGATGACGATCTCGCCACCGGCTGCGGCGGCGCCATCGGTGGCAGCCGGGTCGGTCGTGGCGCCGTCGGTGGCGGCGACGGACGTGTCAGGGGTGGTCGGGTCGGCTGGGTCGCTGTCGGATCCGCAGGCGGTGAGCAGGAGGCTCAGTCCGACGGCCGATGCAGCGAGAACGCGTGAGGCTCTGCGCATGGGGTTGTCCTGTTCTGTTCAGCGGCACGAGGCCGGCGTGGGCAGTCAGGGCTTGTCTACTCCTACAGATGGCTCCCTGCATAGCGACGTGGCGCGTTTGTGACCAATTTGTGTCATAGTTCCGCCTGAGCTGCGGTTCGTCGACGGAGCCACACGCTTTTCCTGCAACTGTGTTCGCACAAGCCTGGGCGAGTAACTCACCCGAAATGCTGGCTCCTGCGGCACGCTCCGAGAGGTATGAATTCCAAGATCTCAAGCGCGTGTGGCACCTTTGGCTGGCTTTGGCCCGAAAACCGGGTAGATTGGTGGCATTGCTCAGAAGTGATTGTTAGTAGTGGTTCAGCCGTTTGGCAGCAAAGCCCCATTTGGCCTTGTTTCCTTCTGACGTGTGCGATGAGCAAGCACCCCGGAGGTGACCGAAAGGCGGTCACCCCAAGCCAGAAGGGATTTTTCATGGCTACAGGTACTGTCAAGTGGTTCGGCGACAAGGGTTTCGGTTTCATCGAGCCCGATGACAAGTCGGCCGACGTTTTCGTCCATTACACCGCGATTCAGTCCAGCGGTTTCCGCTCCCTCGAAGAGGGCCAGAAGGTTGAGTACGACGTGGAGCAGGGCCCCAAGGGCCCGCAGGCCACGAACCTCAGCGTCATCAGCTGAATCTGATCCGCGCCGAAGGGCCGCTGTCTCGTTGAGGCAGCGGCCCTTCGCCGTTGACGGGTGCAGTCAGCTGGCCGGCGCGCCCGGCGGGCGGGGCCTGACCGGCTCGTCGTCCTCCACCGCGGTGATCAGCGGTGAGTGGGCCAGGACCTCGGCGACCGTTGCGAAACCCGCCAGTTCGGCCAGCAGCGCCTTCGTCGGTGCCATCAGGCGGATCCTGCCCTCCTCCTCATCCTTCAGGAGACCGGCCACCGGCTCCCAGCGCGAGTGGATCGCCTCGGTGGTGGTGTTGCCCCACTGGGCGGCGTCCTCCGCCGCCACCTCGGTGACGAAGAAGGCCACGTCGAAGCGTCGTCGCCCGCCGGCGGGCGTGACCCAGTTGTCCCACGGAACGAGGGAAGCGGGCTCGAGGAGGACGTCGCACTCCTCGGCGACCTCGCGGATGCCAGCAGCGACCAGGGTCTCGGGCGACGGCAACGCCGTGTCGGCCCAGGCCTCCACGTGGCTGGGGGGAAGGGAGAAGCGCATCTCATGATCCGGCGGATCCACCCGCCCGCCGGGGAAGACGACTGCCCCAGCAGCGAAGTCCATCGTGCCCACGCGGTGCTGGGCGAAGGTTTCCAGCCCGTTGGGCGTGTCCCGCAGCGGGATGACGCTGACGGCAGGCCGCGGCACCACGTCGGGCGCAAGAGACCTGCCCATCGCCTGGTGGTGCGGTTCGGCCAGCCAACGCAGTGCGACCGGGAGCCTGTCGAGCAGTCGGTAGCCCAGTTTGTCGAAGAACACGCCCTGATCAGGCTCGGAGGTGAGCAGGGTCAGCGCGGTGGCATCGCGGCCGACGACCTCGGCCTCGACGGCGGAGACGAGCGCTGAGCCGATGCCCCGACGCCTCCAATCGGGGAGCACGTGAACCTCCATGAGGTGAAAACGACCGTCCGCCTCGAGTACGCGTGCGTACCCCTGCAGGGTGGAGTCGCCAGCCTCTGACACCAGCACGAAGCCGCGCTCGCTGGGCGGTGGGCCCAACTGGTCGCTGTCGACGGCTCGCCGGATGGTCCACTGCTCCATGCAGCCAACTCTTCCACAGAGGTGGAGAGCTTGGGAATGGTTGAGTCATCAACTATGTTGGGGTCATCATGAGGGCTTTCGGATTCCTCAGCTTCGGGCACTACGGCCACGGCCGTGGCCCGGGCGACCCCAGCGCCCGCGACATGCTGCACGAGGCCATCGAGTTGTCGGTCGGCGCCGATGAGATCGGCGTCAACGGCGCATACTTCCGCGTGCACCACTTCGCCCGCCAGGCCGCCGCGCTGGCTCGTTGTCAGCGCTGGTCTTGCTGGAACTATCTACGGTCTGTTCGCGTCGGTTCGGTGGGTCGCCCGGCTGGTCGCAGACTGGAAGAGCTGACGACGTAGAGCGCTAGCAACCGCGGCATGCGTTTCGAGTGCTTCGCTAGAGTGGGGATGACGTCGAGTGAGAGGATAGACATGGATCCACTGACATCGCTCGTGCTGACGGCTCTCATGCTCGCGGTCATGGGATACGTCGTCTATCTCGCTGTGCGCAAGGGCGTGCGTGATGGGATGAGAGATCGCGACGAGCAGCGATCTGAGGAACGATCGGACGGAGCCAAGGGCGAGGATTGAGCGCGACTCTCCACCCACTGCCGGGGTGGCTTCTTCACCCTCCCGGCCGGGCCAGGCAGCCAGCGTGCCCTCGATGAGAACAGGGCCGCCATCGAGGAGACCGCGACCCTCGCTGCCGCAGGCGCCCCCGGTTCCACCGCCACTCTGGTTCTCGTGGCCGGGGGGCTGCCCGAGGGGTCGCGTGACCTCATCGGTGCCAGGCAGCGGGTGCGCGACAGCATTGGCGTGTTGGCCGATGAGGCGCAGGCTGCCGGGGTCACCCTGGCCATCGAGCCGCTGCACCCCATGTACGCGTCGGATCGTTGCGTGGTGTCGACACTCGGGCAGGCGCTCGACATTGCCGCCGACTTCGGGCCCTCCGTCGTGGGGGTGGCGGTTGACACCTTCCACATCTGGTGGGATCCCGACGTGGTGGGGCAGGTGGAACGCGCAGGCCGAGAGGGTCGCATCGCCACCTATCAGGTCTGTGACTGGCGCACCCCGCTGGCTGCGGACGTGCTGCTGAGCCGCCATCAGCCCGGCGACGGCGTGATCGATTTCGAACCCATCAGCCTGGCCGTCATGGCCTCAGGCTATGACCGTGATATCGAGGTGGAGATCTTCAACGAGGAGATCTGGGCCGCAGACGCATCGGAGACGGTGCGTCGAACCGTCGAGGCCTTCGGTGGCGGCATGGTGTCGGCCTATCACCGTCGACCCCTGGTGGGCGCCCGGGATGTCGAGGCACTGGGGCTGGCGAAGTTGGCCTCTGGCAGCGTTTGGCAGGGCTGGTACATGTACGCCGACGGTCGCAATCCGCGCAGGAGCCTCCAAGAGAGCCATGCCACCGGGAGTCCCAACGACTTCATGGAGCTGGGCTACGACTTCGGTGCGGCACTGACCCTGGACGCGGTGCCCAGCGAGACCTGGTACCGGTTGCGTCGCCAGCACCTTTTCCTCGCCGAGTGGGGTCCTCAAATGGCCGTGATGCCCGCAGCGCTGCCCGACGATGCCGCCGAGCCGCACGACCTGAGTCGGTTACGGTGGTCCGTCAGGTCCGATGGCCAGCGCGGCTTCCTGTTCGTGGTCAACCACCAGCCCTCGGCGGCGTTACCCAGCCACGACGACGTCACCTTCCAGGTGGAATTGGAGGAGGGCGCCGTCACCTTCCCGTCTCTGTGCGTCCCCGGTGGGGCGGTGTTCGTGTTTCCCTTCAACCTGCAGGTCGGAGGCGTGGAGCTGACCTGGCTGACCGCGCAGCCCCTTTCCATCCTGGAGTGGCGCGGCCTCCCCCTGCTGGCGGCCTCGGCCATCGATGGCATCCCGGCAGGGTTCTCCACGAGTGTTGCCGCCACCCCGCTCAGGATCGAGGGCCCCGGCCAATGGTGGTGTTTGGAGGCCGGAGGGGAACCACAAGCTCGTGTGGTGATCCTCAGCGACGAGGAAGGGCTCCGGCTCGGAGCAGGCCTTGAGCTCGCCGAGCAGGGCTTCCTGAGGTCAGCACCCGAACCGGTGCGGGTCACGGAACTGACGTGGACACAGGTTGCGCCCGCGGAGGCGGCTCCGCCTCCCACCAGCGCGCCCAACGGGCGAGCCTCCGTGCCGACGGATTGGTCCGGCGCGGCCCAGTTCGACCTGGAACTGCCAGAGGGGGACGGGACCCTGAGCCTCGAATGGGTCGGTGACATCGCTCGCGCCTGGGATGGGCAACGCCTCGTCAGCGACGCGATCCACAACGGGCGGGCCTGGCGGATCAGCGCCCCCGAGCGTGCGGGAGCATCCCGGTTGAGGCTGGAGATCCTGCCCCTCCACCGGGAAGCAGCCGTCCACGTGGGAGCTGGCCGCCCGGTGGGTGCCGACGTCGTCAGTGCACGGATCGAGCCGCGTCAGAGGCCGGTGTGGGGGTTGGGGAACCCGACGTAGACCGTCTCGAGGTATTCCTCGATGCCTTCGGGCCCGCCCTCGCGGCCGATGCCGGAGTGCTTCACGCCTCCGAACGGGGCGGCCGCGTTGGAGATGGTGCCGGAGTTGACGCCGAGCATGCCGACCTCGAGCTTCTCCGCCATCCGCAGCGCGCGCTCGATCGAGCCGGTGTGGACGTAACCAGCCAGCCCGTACGGTGATGCGTTGGCGTAGCCCAACACCTCCTCCTCGGTGGCGAAGGTGGTGATGGGGGCGACGGGGCCGAAGATTTCCTCGGTCAACAGCTTGGAATCCGGCGCGAGGTTCGACACGACGGTGGGCCGGTAGAAGTAGCCCTTGCCGGGGCCCTTCGCCCCTCCGGTGAGGACGGTGCCGCCCTCGGCGACGGCAGCCTGGACCATCTCGTCGACGGAGGCGCGCTGGTCAGCGGAGACGATGGGGCCGATGTCGGTGCCCTCCTCCATGCCGTCACCGACGGTGAGGGCGTCGAACTCGTCGGCCAACCGGCGAGCGAACTCGTCGGCGACGTCCTGGTGCACGTAGAAGCTGTTGGCGGCGTTGCAGGCCTCGCCCATGTTGCGCAGCTTGGTGAGGCGGGCGGCCTTGACGGCGAGGTCGAGGTCCGCATCCTCGAAGACGATGAACGGTGCGCATCCTCCCAGCTCCATCGAGGTGCGCACGACGTTGGAGGCGGCCTCCTTCATCAGCGCCATACCGACGGGGGTGGAGCCGGTGAACGACAGCTTCTTCAGCCGACGGTCCTGGATCATGGGGCCCGTCACGGGACGCGCCTCCGAGGCGGGGATGACGTTGACCACGCCCGCGGGGAAGCCGACCTCGTCGCACACCTTGGCGAACGCGAGGGTGGTCAGCGGGGTGAGGTTGGCGGGCTTGATGATGACGGTGCAGCCTGCCGCGAGTGCGGGCCCGGCCTTGCGAGTGGCCATTGCCAGCGGGAAGTTCCACGGGGTGATGAACAGTGCGGGGCCTACGGGGCGCTGGAGAGTGAGGATGCGCAGGTTGCCCTCGGGGGAGGGGGTGTAGCGCCCGTTGATGCGCACGGCCTCCTCGGAATACCAGCGCAGGAACTCGTTGCCATAGGTCACCTCGGCGCGGCCCTCGGCCAGCGGCTTGCCCATCTCCAGGGTCATGAGCGCGGCGAACTCCTCGCTGAGTTCGTTGATGCGGTCGAACGCCGCCCGCAGCAGCTCTGCCCGTACGCGCGGGGGAGTGGCGGCCCATTCCTCCTGCGCCTCGGACGCGGCCGCGAGGGCGGCCATGCCGTCGTCCGGGGTGGCGTCGGCGATGGAGGCGAGTACCTCCTCGGTGGCGGGGTTGTGCACCTCGAAGCGGGCGCCGCTGGAGGACGCGCGCCACTCGCCGTCGATGAAGAGTTCTGCGGGGGCGAGCGCAAGCGCCCGCTCGACCAGGGAATCAGTGGGGGTCATGTCTTGTCCTCAGCAGTGTGGATTCAAGGGCAACTTTGCCCGGAACGGCCAAATCAGATAGTACATCAGATACGATTTGCAGGAAACCTCTTGACATGCGTCGCGGCCTGGGGCAGACTTCTTACATCAAATCGTATACATCATCGTAGATGAACTGAGGAGACGGGGACATGGACGTCCTTTCCGAGAAGCTGGGGCACCGCCCGGGCAAGGTAATCGCAGTACACCTCTCGTACCGCTCGCGCGCCGAGCAGCGCGGCCGTGTGCCCGCGCACGCCTCATACTTCATGAAGGCCTCCAGCTCCCTGACCGGTTCCGGCGAGGTCATGCGCCCCGCCGGCACCGAACTCCTGGGCTTCGAGGGGGAGGTCGCCGCCATCATCGGCACCGAGGCCCGCAACATCACGCCCGCCGAGGGCTGGACGCACGTCGGATGGGTGACCGCCTCCAACGACTTGGGCCTCCACGACCTGCGCGCCGCCGACCGCGGCTCCAACGTCCGCTCCAAGAGCGGTGACGGCTACACCGCCATCGGCCCCAGCCTCATCGACGCCCGCAGCATCGACGAGGACGCGCTGCGCGTGCGCACCTGGCTCGACGGTGAGGTCGTCCAGGACGACACGACCGCCGGCATGCTCTTCACCATCGGCGAGATCGTCGCCGACCTCTCCCGCGTCATGACCCTCGAGGTCGGCGACGTCATCCTCACCGGAACCCCCGCCGGCGCCTCCGTCGCCCAGCCCGGCCAGGTCATCGAGGTCGAGGTCTCCTCGACCACCGACGAGTCCGTCACCTCTGGCCGCCTGAGCACCACCGTCGTCGAAGGCCCGCAGCTGGCCCCCTGGGGCAGCCCAGCGGAGGTCGACGACAAGCAGCGCGAAGACGCTTGGGGCACCGCCCCGGAGAAGGCCGATGAAGAGCCCGCCTTCGAGCTCACCGACGAGCTGCACGAGCGCCTCATGAATGTCGGAGTCGCCACCCTGTCTGCCCAGCTGCGCCAGCGCGGCTTCAACGAGGTCTCGATCGACGGCGTGCGCACCCTCAACCCTGGCGGCAAGATGGTCGGCCGCGCACGGACCCTGCGCTACCTCCCCTTCCGCAAGGACCTCTTCGCCGCCAAGGGTGGCGGCTTCAACGCGCAGAAGCGCGCCATCGACAACGTCGGCCCGGGGGAGGTGCTCGTGATGAGTGCCCGCGGCGTCGACGACGCCGGCACCATCGGCGACATCCTCGCCCTCCGTGCACAGGTCCGCGGCGCCGTCGGCATCATCACCGACGGCTGCGCCCGTGACTACTCGCTGGTCGCCGACCTGGAGATTCCCGTCTGGGCCGCCGGCCCGCACCCCGCCGTCCTCGGCCGTCGCCACATCCCGTGGGACATCGACGTGGACATCGACTGCGGTGGCGCCCTCGTGCAGGTCGGTGACGTGATCGTCGCCGACGATGACGGGCCCATCGTCATCCCCCCGCACCTCGTCGTCGAGGTGCTCGAAGCCGCGGAGAAGCAGGAAGCGGAGGAGGAGTTCATCGCCGAGATGGTCGGCAAGGGCGAATCCGTCGACGGCCTCTACCCGCTCGGCCCCACCTGGCGCCCTCGCTACGACGCGTGGCGCGCCGCCAAGACCAACTGACCCACACCCACCCCGGACCCAGAGGAAACCACATGTCTCTCCGTGAGAAGCTCAGCGGCGCGATCGCCCCGCTGTTCACCCCGTTCAACGAAGACGGCGCCGTCGACCACGAGTCGCTGACCCGCATGGTCAAGTGGCAGCTGGCCAACGGCTCGATCGGCGTCAGCATCGGCGGCTCCACCGGCGAGCCCTCGTCCCAGACCATCGAGGAGCGCGCCGAATCCATCCGCACCATCAAGGCCGCCCTCGAAGGCACCGACGCCGCGTTCGTGCCTGGCACCGGCACCGCCAAGATGGACGAGACCCTCGAGCTCACCGCCATCGCGCAGGAGGTGGGCGTCGACGCTGCGCTCATCATCACGCCGTACTACGCGCGCCCCACCCAGGAGGCGCTCTACCAGTGGTACGCCACGGTGGCCCGCGAATTCCCCGACCTGCCGATCATCGCCTACAACGTGCCAGTGCGCACCGCCGTCGAGCTCGCCCCCGAGACCTTCGCCCGCCTCTTCAAGGACTTCGACAACATCGTCGGCATCAAGGAGACCACCAAGGACTTCGAGCACTTCTCCCGCACCATGCACCTGTGCGGCGACGAACTGCTCATGTGGTCGGGCATCGAACTGCTCTGCCTGCCGCTCATCCCGCTGGGCGGCATCGGCTTCATCTCCGCGCTGTCCAACATCGCCCCGAAGGCCGTGGCCGACACCTACGCCGCCGCCGTCGCCGGCGACTGGGACCGCGCCCGTGAACTGCACTACGGCGTGCACCCGCTCGTCGACCTGCTGTTCGTCGAGACCAACCCCGCCCCGGCCAAGTGGCTGATGGCGGAGCGCGGCCTCATCTCCTCCGGCACCGTGCGCCCGCCGCTGGTCAACCTCACCGAAGAGGGCCAGCACAAGGTGAACGACCTGCTCGAGCAGAGCGCCGAATTCCTCACCCCCGTCAACTGAGAACGGAGCCACCCAACCATGACTGACCGTCCCCAGGGCATGCCGGACCAGATCCGGCACTACATCGGCGGCAAGCTCGTCGACTCGGTCTCCGGCGAGACCTTCGACGTGCTGACCCCGGAGACCAACGAGGTCTACCTCCAGGCCTCCTCGGGTGACAAGGCCGACATCGACCTCGCCGTCGCCGCCGCCCGCGAAGCCTTCGACAACGGCCCGTGGCCGACGATGAAGGCCCGTGAGCGTTCCCGCATCCTCAACCGCATCGCCGACGAGATCGAGACCCGCGACGCCGAACTCGCCGCCATGGAGTCGTTTGACACTGGCCTGCCGATCACGCAGGCCCGTGGACAGGCCCGGCGCGCCGCGGAGAACTTCCGCTTCTTCGCCGACCTGATCGTCGCGCAGCGCGACGAGGCCTACAAGGTGCCCGGCATGCAGGTCAACTACGTCAACCGCAAGCCGGTGGGCGTCGCGGGGCTCATCACCCCGTGGAACACCCCGTTCATGCTGGAGTCCTGGAAGCTGGCCCCCGCGCTCGCCTCCGGCTGCACCGTGGTGCTCAAGCCCGCCGAGTTCACGCCGCTGTCGGCGTCGCTCTGGGTCGAGATCTTCGAGAAGGCCGGCCTCCCCGAGGGCGTGTTCAACATGGTCCACGGCTACGGCGAGACCGCGGGCGACTCCCTCGTCAAGCACGAGGACGTCAACCTCATCTCCTTCACCGGCGAGACCACCACCGGCCAGCTCATCTTCCGCAACTGCTCCGCGACCCTCAAGGGCATGTCGATGGAATTGGGCGGCAAGTCCCCGGCCGTCATCTTCGAGGACGCCGACCTCGAGGCTGCACTCGACTCCACCCTCTTCGGCGTGTTCTCGCTGAACGGCGAGCGCTGCACCGCCTCGTCGCGCATCCTCGTGCAGCGCGGCATCTACGACCGCTTCGTCGAGGCCTATGCCGAGCGCGCGAAGAAGGTCAAGGTCGGCAAGCCCTCGGATCCGACGACGGAGCTCGGCGCACTCGTCCACCCGGAGCACTACGAGCGGGTCATGGGCTACGTCGAGGCAGGCAAGGGTGAATCCCGCCTCGTCGCCGGCGGCGGCCGCCCGGACGAGTTCCCGACCGGCAACTACCTGCAGCCCACCGTGTTCGCGGACGTGCCCCGCACCGCCCGCATCTTCCAGGAGGAGATCTTCGGCCCGGTGGTCGCGATCACCCCCTTCGACACGGAGGAGGAGGCCGTCGAGCTGGCCAACGACGTCAAGTACGGCCTGGCCGCCTACGTGTGGACCTCCGACGTGCGCCGCGCCCACACGGTCGCACACCAGATCGAGGCCGGCATGGTGTGGATCAACTCCCACAACGTGCGCGACCTTCGTTCCCCGTTCGGTGGCGTGAAGGCCTCCGGCCTCGGCAACGAGGGCGGCTACCGCTCGATCGACTTCTACACCGAATCCCAGGCCGTGCACATCACGCTCGGCGACGTCCATACCACCCGCTTCGGTGCCACTGGCTACTCCGATGCGGATCCCGCCCTCGGCCACCTCGGTGGCAAGTAACCAGCGTTGTACGAAGGAGTACAAACATGACTGAAATCACCGCCCAGCCCACCGCACAAGCCCCAGACATCCTGCGTTGCGCCTACATGGAGCTCGTGGTCACCGATCTGCAGAAGTCGCGCGAGTTCTACGTCGACGCGCTCGGCCTGGTCGTCACCCACGAGGATGACGAGGCCATCTACCTGCGTTCCTTCGAGGAGTTCATCCACCACAACCTGGTGCTCCGCAAGGGCGACGAGCCGGCCGTGGCCGTGTTCGGCTTCCGCGTCCGCTCGCAGGCCGACGTCGACGCCGCCGAGGCGTACTACAAGGAACTCGGCTGCGAGACCCGCCGCGGCGACTTCGTCAAGGGCATCCGCAACGCCGTGCGCGTGCAGGATCCGCTGGGCTTCCCGTACGAGTTCTTCTACGAGGTCGACCACGTCGAGCGCCTCGCCTGGGCCTACGACCAGCAGGGCCCCGGCGCCCTCGTGCGCCTCGACCACTTCAACCAGGTCTACCCCGACGTCGTGTCAGGCGCGAAGTACCTGGAGAACCTCGGCTTCAAGCGCACCGAGGACATCAAGGACGAGGAGGGCGTGACCTACGCCGCCTGGTTCTGCCGCAAGCACACCGTCCACGACACCGCCCTGACCGGCGGCGACGGCCCCCGCATGCACCACGTCGCGTTCGCCACGCACGAGAAGCACAACATCCTCTACATCTGCGACAAGCTCGGCGCGCTGCGCAAGTCCGACATGATCGAGCGCGGCCCCGGCCGCCACGGTGTGTCCAACGCCTTCTACCTCTACCTGCGCGATCCCGACGGGCACCGCGTCGAGATCTACACGCAGGACTACTACACCGGCGACCCGGACAATCCGGTCGTGTCGTGGGACGTCCACGACAACCAGCGCCGCGACTGGTGGGGGCACACCGTCGTCCCGTCGTGGTACACCGATGCCTCCACGGTGCTCGATCTCGACGGCAACGCCGTCCCGATCGTGAAGCGGGAGGAGTCCTCGGAGATGGAGGTCACCATCGGTGCCGATGGCTTCTCCTACACCCGCAAGGACGACACCGACAAGGGCTTCAAGCTCGGCAACCAGGTCTGAGACCAGTCAACGAAGACAAGGAAAGAAAACAATGAAGTTCACCAAGACCACCCGTACCCTGACCGCCCTCGCGGCCATCGGCGCACTGGGCCTCTCGGCCTGCGGCGGCGACTCCAACGGCGGCTCCACCGACGGTGACGGCGCCGCCAGCAGCGGCGAGACCGTGACCCTCAACGCCGCCACCATGGTGCAGCCCAAGACCCCCAACGCCCCCGTCGAGAACTGGTTCTACGACCAACTCGAGGAGCGCTCCGACGGCCGCATCACGATCGACCGCACCGAGCCCGAGAGCATCTGCCCCGCGCAGGAGATCGCCCAGTGCATCATCGACGGCCGCGCCGACGTCGGCACCTCCATCGCCGACTACTCGCCGCAGCTGTTCCCGAGCCTGACCATCGTGTCGGTGCCGTTCATGGTGGACAACTCGCAGGTCCTCATGGAGACCCTCTACAAGGTCAACGAGGAGAACGAATCCGCCAAGGCCAAGTGGGACGAGGTGGGCCTGAAGCTCGTCGGCGCCTGGGGCCCCGGCAAGCTGATCATCGGCACCAACGAGAAGGTCCAGAACCTGGACGACATCAACGGCATGCGCTTCCGCGTGACCGGCGGCTTCCTCCAGCGTGCGTTCGAGTCGGCCGGCGCCAACGTCGTCGCGCTGACCGCCGGTGAAACCTACGAGGGCATCGAGCGCGGCATCGCCGACGCCGTCGCCTGGACCATGGACGGCCCCGTCGACTACAAGATGATGGAGCAGCTCAGCATCTGGTCCGACCCGGGCGTCGGCCACTACACCACCTTCGCCACCTGGATGAACCAGGACGTCTACAACGGCATGCCCGACGACCTCAAGGCCGTCGTCGACGAGGTCGTCGCCGACCTCAACGGCGGCGAGGGCATGAAGGCCTTCAACGAGGTCACCACCCCGCAGTGCGACGCCATGCTCGAGCACGGCAACGTCGACGAGTTCACCGCCTGGGAGCAGGCCGAGGCCGACCAGTGGAAGGAAGCCGCCCAGGCTGAGCTCATCGAGCAGTGGGTCGCCGACGCCGAGGCCAACGGCCTCACCGACGCCCAGACCTACCTCGACGAGTACATGGCCGCCCTCGAGGAGGCCGCTGGCGCCGAGGACCTCGTCGAGGACCCGGTTGCCGCCTGCATCGACCGCTTCGCCAGCCGCTGATGCCCTGGTGGGGCGGCGGGG